>JAITJP010000316.1 GCA_031278835.1 Deltaproteobacteria bacterium | reverse complement strand
GTCCGGGTGATTAACGTAGGGGTTTCCTTTCTGGGCGTCCGCGAACAACCTGGCTTACTGGTCATGGTCATGGTCGTTTCCGCCTTTAGCTACCTGGGCATCCTACTGGGCCTGGCCGGAGGCCTTAAAATGACCAAAGAACTAAGACAGGCCGGGCTAATCCAAGACTAATCAACCTAGGGCCGGCCCAGCCGCTCCGGCCCCCCAAAAAAAATCAATAAGCTTAAAACCAGAAAGCCAAAAAAACCAAGCCAGAAAAAACTAAAAAAAAATATCCAAGACCTTAAAACATCCAGAACCTGGAGGACCTCCAGGACCTCCAGGACCAAACCATCTCAAACTTTTTTCGCTCAGCCACCAAGGCCACAAATAATGGCCATAAAACCAACCAAGGAACCAAGACATGAGGGCCTTATCCAGAATCGAACGACATCGGGGGCCAGGCCGGTCGGCCTTAAAATCAGAGACTCGCCTTCTTATGATGGTGGTGGCCTCAATCTCTTCGTTGGTTTTAAGCGAACCGCAAGCCCTGGCCGTGCTTTTGTCGTTTTCGGCCCTTTACGCCGTGGCCGAGACCAAACCAAAGACTTTGCTGTTGGCCTACTTGATTATGGCCATCATGTGTTCCATAGCCCTTTTTTTCGTCTGGCTCTTGGGTTTTATTTTTCCCTTAATGCGCTCATCTTCCCTTTCTATGGCCATCTCGCCTTTTTTACGCTTGGCCGTAACCATGAACGCCATATTGCCCTTGGCCCTTAATTCCCGCCTCACCGATCTGGCCATGGCCTTAGGCCGCTTGCGTTTGCCTGGCCTAATCAGGCTGCCCCTGATGGTGACCATCAGGTTTATCCCGACCATTTTAAACGACCTGCTTCAGCTTAGGGAGGCCGTGGGCATACGTTTTAGGGGCCGCAAGGGTTTTGTTTTTTGGCTAAGGCATCCCCTGATGTGGTGGCGGATCTTTTTTCAGCCGCTCATAGTCAGGCTAATACGCTCGGCCGATGAACTGGCCATGGCCGCCGAACTTAAGGGCCTGGAACCCAATACTGACTTTGGCGGTAAAGCCCAACACTTTTCCGGTTACGACCGCTTGACCATGTCTTTATCGGCCCTGGCCATGGTCTTATCCGGTCTGGTCCAAATCGTGGTGGGGAGTCATTTGTATGCTTAGCGTTAAGGCCCTTTCCTATCGCCACGCCCACGCCGAGGGCCAGGCCTTAAAAAACCTGACTTTCACCTTGGAGCCGGGCCAATCGCTTTTACTGACCGGACGAAGCGGCAGCGGCAAAAGTACCCTCCTGTCCATTTTGGCCGGACTATACCCGCATTTTTTGAAGGGCTCATTGGAAGGCCAAGCCCTACTTGACGGCCAAGAAGCCGGTCAAGGCCGGGTCACCGAGTGGGGCCAAGGGGCCAGACTGATGCTGCAAAATTCCGAGGCCCAGTTTTTCGCCGGAACGGTTGAGGAAGAAGTTTTACTGACCCTACGCTGCCGAGGGGTGACCGGGGCCCAAGCCGACCAGATTACCAAGGAACGCCTGGGGGTCATGGGGCTTTTGAATTTACGCGAGCACTCGGTCTTTAAACTCTCCGAAGGCCAAAAACAAAAAGCCGTTCTGGCCGCCCTGACCGCCCTAAGGCCAAAATTACTCCTGCTTGACGAGCCCAGCGCCAATCTGGATCCCTTATTTTTGGCTGATCTAAAATCCGTTCTAAAAAGCCTGAGAAAAGAAGGTCTGGCCCTGATAGTGGCCGATCACCGCCTGTATTGGCTCCAAGATTTATGCGAAAAATTAATCGTCCTAGACCAGGGCCAAATCGCCTTTGAGGGCAGCTTTGACCATCTAAACTCCAGCCACCTTCGCCAAAAGCTGGGCCTGCGAAGCGCCCAAATACCCAAAGCGCCAAAGCTGCCCAGCCCCCGCGACCTTAAACTCCCGGCCCTCCCAAAAGTCGAGCCGGTTAGCCAGCCCGACTCTCTGTCATCGGCCCCGGACCATCAAGCCAAAAAAGAAATGGCCGTCACGGTCAAAAACCTTTTTTTCGCTTACCCCGATGGCCAGGAGCTTTTTGGCGGCCTCAGTTTATCCCTGGCCGCCGGCGAGGTCACCGCCCTGACCGGGCCCAGCGGCCGAGGCAAAACCACCTTGGCCAGACTATTGTGCGGCTTGGAAAAACCCCTCCAGGGCACGGTTACCTATGATGGCCAAAAGGCCGACCTAAAACTGGGCCAGGTGGTTCTCCAAAACGCCGATCACCAGCTCTACATGCCCACGGTTCTATCCGAAATGGTCTTGGCCTTTGGTCAAGGCCGCCTTGGCCCAGACATCAAGGCCCAGGCCATGGAACTCTTGGAAGCCTTTAATCTGGCCCCTTTGGCCGATCGTCACCCCCAATCCCTGTCCGGCGGTGAAAAACAGCGCCTGGTCGTGGCCGTGGGCCTGGCTAGACCCACCAAACTACTGGCCCTAGACGAGCCCACCTCGGGACTTGACGGCCATAACCTAAGCCTCATGGCCAAGGAGATCCGCAAGGCCGCCCAAGCCGGTCCGGCCGTTTTGGTGGTGACCCATGATCTTGAATTGGTTAACCTATGCGCGGACCGACAACTGGAACTCTTTGGGCCCCAGGCCCTTAAAGCCCAAACGGCCCGCTGATTTTTTTTAAGTTTAAAAAACTCCCAAGCCAGAAAAATTTAAGGCTCTCGGCTAAAAAAACTTCCCACGGACCAGGCCGTTGGAAGCCAGGCTTAAACCCAGCCCAGGCCGCCGGGACCATCGATAAAGCCGACCTGATAAACGTCATATCGAGGATTGACATGAAAACCCTAGTCGTTTTTTCAAGCTTAACCGGAAACACCCAACAAGTCGCCCAAGCCATTCACGAGGCCATCCCAGGTTCGGACCTTTTTCCCATTGACTCGGCTCCCAGCCCCAAGGATTATGGCCTAATCATGGTGGGCTTTTGGGTTAACCGGGGCGAGCCTGACCAAAAAACCAAGGCCTTTTTGCGAAGCCTAACCGACCAAGCCGTGGCCTTTTTCTTTACCCTGGGGGCTTACCCGGATTCCGATCACGCCTCGGAGGTGGTCAAGGCCACCCAAGCCCTGATCGACCAGGGCCATAACCAGATTCTGGGCTCCTTTCGCTGCCAAGGCAAAGTTGACCCGGCCCTAATCGAGAGGATGAAAAAAGTCATGCCCCCGGATCACCCCCACGCCCAGATGTCCGACGAACGTAAGGCCCGCCTAAGCGAGGCGGCCAAACACCCCAACCTCGAAGACTTCCTAAAGGCCAGGGCCTTTGCCGACGACACCTACCATAAGGCCCTTTCCAGCCCCCTGCCGCCAAGCGCCGGGGGCCGCCCATGAAAGCCCCTACCGCCAAGGCCCTTTCGAAGGCCCCTACCGCCAAGCGCCGGGGCCCAATCATGAAAGCCCTGACCGCCAAGGCCCTTTCCTGCCCCATGACCAGGATGGCCGAGGGACAAACATGAAAACCCTAACCAGCGATGAGATAATCGCCATCACCAAAAAGGCCCTCTGGGCCACCATCATCACCGTAAGACCAGACGGGGTGCCCTTTGCCATCGAGGCCACGCCTTTTTATACCGAAACGGAAACCTGTTTCATGATTAACCCAAACGGCGGCACGGGCAAAAATCTCAAGAGCTCCGATCACGTTCTTTTAAAGTATACCTTTACCACCAAAGATCTCTCCGATTGGATGGGCATCTCCTGTTTGGGTAGCGGCCGCTTTGTTCACGACCCCCTTGAAATTAGACGGGGCTGGGAACTCCTGGGTCAAGTCATGAAGCAAGACTTTTCCTGGGCGGCCGATAAATTCTGTAAAACCCCCGAACGTTCCCCCATGATGGCCGTAAAAGTTCACTCCAGAACCGGCCGTTGCAGCGGCAAAAACGGTGAATCTTTATCGATAATCCTGACCTCCCTGGGCCTCGAAACCGACTAAATGGCCCAATAAAAAACCCCCCAGTCAATTGACCCGCCCTTGGGGA
>JAITJP010000165.1 GCA_031278835.1 Deltaproteobacteria bacterium | reverse complement strand
GATCGAGGCGGTGGAAATCAAGGTTTCCCGCATGGCCGGCCAGAGGTGCGAGGCCTTTAGGGCCCGGTGAATGACGAAACCAACCAAAAGGGCGTAGGCCACGGCGATGGCTCCGGCCTCGGTGGGGGTAAAAATACCGCTCCGAACCCCTCCGATGATCAAAACAATTAGGGTTAAACTGGGAATCGATCTTTTAATGGTCCGGGGCCAGGAACCGGCCAATGGGGCTTCTTTTTTGGGAGGTTCGTAACCTTTTTTTCGGGCGATTAAAGCCACCCCGGCCATAAAACTAAGGCACATGAAAACCCCAGGCAGAATTCCGGCCATGAACATTTTTCTAATCGAGATCTCGGCGGTAAAACCGTACAGGATTAAGCCCAGACCTGGAGGGATGATGGGGGTGATTAAGGAACCCATGGCCGTAACCACGGTGGAAAAATCCCTGGGGTATTTTTTCTCAACCATGGTGGGGACCATGATCTTGGTCATCATGGCGCAATCGGCCAAACTGGAGGCCGAGATCCCGCCCAGTAAAGTGCTTAAAAGTATGTTGGTTTGGGCCGTGCCGCCCCTCAAGCGCCAAGTCATCATGGAAGCCAAATCCATGACCCGGCTGGTTACCCCGGCCCGGTTTAAAATGGCCCCCAGGAGAATAAAAAAGGGAATGGCCAGAAGGGCGTTATTTTCATTGGCGGCGACCAGTCTCTGCACGGCGATCATGGGTGACAAGCCCTCGGCGCCAATAAAGTAAACGCAAATGGAAGTTAAGACGGCCACGTAAATAGGCAGCCCCAAAATTAAAAGAGCCAAAAGCGTCAAGCAGGCGATGAGTAATAGCATGTTGGCTCCTTATGTTTGGTGAAAAAGGCCCTTTTGCTTTTGGCCGCCAAATAATCGAGACAAGTGAGCGAAAAAAAAGTTTTTTGGACGGCTGGGCCCGGGGTTTTTTTTTAGGCCTTTGGCTTTTTTTTTGGTTTGGCCCGGGCCATGATTTCCAAGGATCAGCCAATTAACTAAGCTTGATTTGACTTCCAAGGATCAGCCAATTGACTAAGCTTGATTTGAGGTTTGGCTTTCTTGGCTTGACCGTGGGGGTTTTTCCTTTTTGGGCCTAAAAACGTAAACCAGAGAAACCAAGGCGATCCCGGCCGCCCCCACCGGGATGGCCACGTTTATGTAGGTATAGGGGATGTAAAGAATATTGGTTATCTTGTTTCGGCCAATTAGGGAGAGCCTGTAACCATAGTAAACCAAGGGGATCATGGTTAAAAAAGTCACCAAACAAGAAAAGCGCTCCAAGCGGCTTTTCCATTTGGGGCCCAGGAGATTGGGCACGATATCGATGGCCAGGGCCACTTTTTCCCAAGCGCAGGCGATGCCCCCGAACATGACCGCCCAGATTATGCAAATCATTTGAGTTTCTTCGCCCCAGGCCAAGGGAGAATTGAGAAAATACCGGGCAAAGACCGCCGCGATGGTCAAGAGAATTAAAGCCGTCAGGCAAACCATACCCAGGATTTCAAAGATCAGTTTTATGATTTTTGATAGGCTCATAATTTCCTCGATTCGCCGCTGGGCTTGACTTAGGTTAGTTTTTTTCGATTTTGGTTTGGTCGGGAGGCCGCTTAGACTTACCAGGCCAGAAGTCCAAGCGCTTGGCCTAAGGGCTGTATGACCAGTCCTCCCGACCAAAAGGGCTTATTGGTTGGGGCTTTTGGTAAGGGCCAAGCCCGGCCTGGCAGGGGGCTTTGACCAAAGTTACAAATTTTTAAAAAACCCCAAGCCAGGTCAAGGGTTCTTACTTGGTGGCGATTTCTCTCAATTTGTCGTAAATGCCTGGGCTTAGATCTGGGACGTCCAAATAAGCGGCCGGGGCCAGTTTACGGAAGGCCACCAGATCGGGTTGAATCACCTCCACACCCTCGGCCTTCATGGTCTCGACCATGTCGGCATCCTGTTTTAAGACCAGATCGCGGCTAATGACGGCCACTTCTTCGGCCGTTTCGTTTAGGATGGTTAGAAGCTCCGGGGGGATGGTGTCAAAGAAAGCCGTTCCACCGGCCCAGCCAATGGGCATGTAGATGTAGTCAATCATGGACATGTATTTAGCCCCCTCGTAAAGTTTTTGGCCATAAATAACGGCCACGGGGTTTTCGGCCCCATCAATGACTCCCTGGCTTAGGGCCGTATAGGCCTCGGCCAAGGGCATGGGGGTGGGAACACCGCCCAGGGCTTGCATGGCGGCCACCTGAATCCGGCTGGCCGGAACCCTAATTTTTAAACCAGACAAATCGGCCGGGGTGACCACCGGTTTACGGGCCACCAATTGCCTAATCCCATAGGTCCAATTCATGGTAATTAAGTAAAGACCCTTTTTTCGCAAATTTTCGCCTTGTTCCTTCATCCAGTCACTGGCCAAGATTTTGTCCATCTCCGCCCAGGAGTCAACCAGATAAGGCCCGGCCAGGGCCCCCAGATCCGGAGTATAGTCGCCCAGGGTACCGGAATCAGACAACATGACCACGTTGGCGCCCATGGTGGCCATTTCCAAACAATCTCGTTTTGAACCAAGCTGGGAGCTGGGATAGAGCTCCAATACCAGTTCGCCTTTACTTTTTTCCAGGGCCAGTTCGGCCCATTTTTTGGCCAGGGTGTCGATGGGTTCCCCGGGATGATTTTCGTAAGCGATCCTAAGGGTCACCTTGGCCTGAGCGGCAACCGCTCCGCAAGTAAAAACCAGAGCCAGAGCGCAGCAGAGACATAACCAAAAAGTCTTGGACATGAGTATTCCTCCAAGCCGACGGGCACCAAGCCGTCGACAAAATCCCAAAAGCCCCGATGGTTTTGGCGCTTTTGAAAAAAGCCTGATAGAGCTATTATTTTTTTATTTCGAGGCGACCCGGACTAAAGCCAAGCCCCCACTGTTATGACCTGAATATTTAGCCGCTTTTTCGGGTGGCTAGTTTGGCCGCCAGATTAATGGCTTCTATTAGGGATTGCGGGTTGGCCCGGCCCTCACCGGCCTTTCCAAAAGCCGTGCCGTGATCGACCGAGGTTCGGATAATGGGTAGCCCCAAGGTCAGGTTGACTCCGGCCAACTGAGCCCAGCTCATCGAATTTTGGTCATATTTAAAACCAATGAGTTTGGCCGGTATATGGCCCTGATCGTGATACATGACCACCACGGCGTGGTATTGGCCACCCAGGGCCTTGGAAAAAACCGTGTCGGCGGCGATGGGCCCCTCGACCAAAAGCCCCCGCCCTTGGGCCTCGACCACGGCCGGCTTAATTTCCCTTTCCTCTTCGTAACCAAAAAGCCCGTCCTCCCCGCAATGAGGATTAAGACCGGCCACGGCGATTTTTGGCTCATCAATGCCCATCTTGACCAGGGCCTGGGCGGTTAACTCAATTACTTGGCCGATTCGTTCTTTTTTGACCCGATCGCAAGCCTGCCTTAAGGAAAGGTGGGTTGAAACGTGACTGACCCTAAAATTACCGTCGGCCAACATCATGGCGTAATCGCGGGTCCCGGTCTTTTCGGCGTAAATTTCGGTATGCCCAGAATACTTAAAACCGGCCGCGTTTATGGAGGAGTTATTGATTGGCCCGGTCACCGTCGCGTCAACTTGCCCAGCCAGGGCCAAGTCAATAGCTTTGACCACAAACTCAAATGAGGCCTTACCCTGCTCTTTGGTAACCGTTTTGTGCTTAAGTTCTTCAATGGGGAAATTAGCTAAATCCATGACCTCAAGGGTTCCAAACCGATATCGCCCCCGCCCTGGATGGTCAAGCCCTTTGACCTCAAACCCGGACAAGCCGGAAATTTTTATGGCCATTTCAACCAAGCCCTTGGTGCCGATCAAAAGTGGCCGACAAACCTGGTATGTTTCTTTAAGGGCCAAGGCCTTGGCGGCGATTTCCGGTCCAATGCCCCCGGGATCGCCCAAAGTGATGGCCAGTATTGGCCGTCGATGGTCACTCATTGGCTTGATTCTCTTTTCTGACCGGCCTTTTTGCCGGCCCTAGGGGCCTTGAGCCTGGCCTCGGGGAGTTTTTCCTCAGGCCAGCCGGGCTTAATTTTGGGCTTTTTTGCCTGGGGGCCGGAGCCCAGGTAAAGTCTACGAAGTAGCTCGGGGTCACCAAAGCCGCCGCTTTTAGTTAAAACCGACCAGGGTCCGGCTTGAAGTAAGGCCACGCCGGGTTCTATTTCGGCTTTGAGCCAAGCCGCCCCAATGCCCAGGGCGTTTAGAACCGAGCGGGCCGTGTCTCCTCCGGAAATAAACAAACAGCGCGGTTTAAGTTCGACTATGAGAGAGGCGGCCAGAACTCCGAATGATTCAATGATTTGGCGACTGGAATAACCGCCCTTATCTTCCCTGGGCGGCAGGTTTATGATTAAAGGCCCGGTGATTTTGGCCAAAGCCGGCTTTAGGTTATCCGGCCAGGTCAAGTTTCCGCCTATGAACTCGGCCAGGTTTAAGGTGATTAGTTGAGCCCCTTCGGTTTTGACCAAGACTTCGATTTGTTGTTTTAAAACCACGGAAGTTGAGCCAGCCAAAAACAAGGTGGGCTGATCGGCTAAGGGCTTTTTAAGATCGTCTTGGGCCTTAGCCTGGCGGCCATTAAGTTTTCTCGAGAGGGCTCCGGCCAAACCACCAGAACCGCATAAAATAAAGCGATCGCTAGCCGCCAGACCGGCCAAAGCCAAGACCTCGAGATCGGCCTCGGTTTCGGCGTCGGCCGCCCAAAGAACCCTTTGCTCGGAGCGGTTGGACCGGATCTCCTTTAGGACGGCTTGGCTACCTTGTCTAATTAAATCCAGGCCCAGTGAACGTACCCTAAGGGATGAGTTTTGACTTAAAACCGAAGAAAGTCTGGAATCCTTGACCGGCCAAAAGGGATCAAAGGCGCTTTCGCTTTCGCTCACCAAACAGTCGCCAACGTAGTGAAGGCCGTTTTTGGTAAT
>JAITJP010000270.1 GCA_031278835.1 Deltaproteobacteria bacterium | reverse complement strand
TTAATTACCTTGTGTTTTTAAATTTCGTTTTGGCTTATAATATGGCTTGGGCCTGGGCCCATTTTACCCCCTTTGGGGGACAGATACTAAGCGATAGAAAAAGGGGACTATGAGTAAGCCTTCTTGTTGGGGTACCCAGGGTACCTTTTGCTTCTTGGCGAAAAGTCAGACCAGCTTGGCCGAGGTTACCAGTTGAGAATAAAATATAATGGCGACGGTGGCGGGGCTGGAGCTGGGGCCGGGTCTGGAGCCGGTGGCGGGGCCGGAGCTGGGGCCGGCGCTGGGGCCGGCGCTGGAGCCGAGCGGCCTGGCTTGCTTAATGGGCTTAGGCCCAGTCGGGCTAGATTGGGCTCGGACTCGATTAATTTGAAAATACTGTCCAGGAGCCTAAATTTGTCCATTGGCCAGAGGGGCGACGAGTTATTTTTTATTGACACTGATCCGGTCAAAGTGGAGTTGGCCCAAAAGGCCTTGACCGCCTTGGCCATCATGCCCACCAGTACGGAGACGCCCAGCCAGTGGGAAGTTGAGTGTTTGGCCAACTTAATCAAAGAACAACCTAATTTGGACCCCAGTGATTTTTTTAGGGGCTATTCGCCCAGATTGGGGCCCGAGCGGGTGGTGGTGCCCAAAACCATGGCCCAGCGGGTTTATCTGGAAGCCATGGCCAGGTTTGATTTGGTCTTTGGCTTGGGCCCGGCCGGAACCGGCAAGACTTTTTTGGCCGTGGCCATGGCCGTTGAGGCCCTTTATCAAAATAGGGTCTCCAGGTTAGTCTTGACCAGACCGGCCGTGGAGGCCGGCGAGCGGCTGGGCTTCTTGCCAGGCGATTTGGCTGACAAGATTGATCCCTATTTGCGGCCCTTGTATGACGCCTTGTCGGAACTAATGGCCGTGGAAAAGTTATCGCTCATGTATAAGCGCCGCCAAATCGAGGTGGCCCCCTTGGCCTTCATGCGGGGCCGAACCTTGTCCGGGGCCTTCGTGATTTTGGACGAGGCCCAAAACACCACCTCGGAGCAAATGAAGATGTTTTTGACCCGCTTGGGGCCAGGCTCCCGGGCCGTGGTCACCGGGGACCCTGACCAGAGCGATCTGCCGGGCGGCCGGCCGGTGGGCCTTTTGGAGGCCGTGGAAATACTTCACGACATCGAAGGCATCGCCTTGTGTCGTTTCAAGGGTCAGGACGTGGTCAGGCACCGATTGGTGCGCCATATCTTGGCGGCCTATGAAGGCAAATCGGCCAAGGGCCAGCCCGGCGAGGTCACGGCGTGAAAGACAATAAAAATCTCTCGAGCACCAGGACCAGAAAACGCCACTTTTGGCGGGAACGAATTCATCATTTGGCCCATAAACTAAGGCCAAACCCCAACCGGGCCGCCTTTTTCATCATCTTGATCGCCATCGCTTTATTGACCGTGGCCTTGTCGCGCCCGACGCCCGGTAATTTCGAGGTGGGCAAAAAGGCCGGCCATACCTTCATGTGCGATCGCGACATGGAGGTGGTCGATGAGGAGGCCACCCTTAGGGCCCAGAGCCTGGCGGCCAGCCAAGCCATCCCCATATTTGAGCTCGATTACCAAGTCAACGCCGAATCCCTGGCCGAATTTAGGCGTCTTTTCGCTCTGGGCCGGGTTTTGACCCATTCGGGCCTAAGCGGCATCCCGGAAAACTTCCAAGAGGCTTTTTGCGGCCTTTTCATCATGGCCGACTGCCCGGGCAGCTTGGCCCAGGTCTGGGGCCAGGGCTTTGACCAAAAGCTGGAGAACTTGGTTTCCTTACTGACCTCGGAAATCATGAGCCAAGGCCTTATGGACCAAAGCGATTCCCTCAAAGCTTTCGAGGGCCGGGACATAGAAATAAGCCGGGTTTGGGCCGGAAACTCCATTGTCAAGTATTCAAGTTTTTTAACCGTGCCCCGGGCCAAAAATTTGGTTGAGGCCCGGGCGGCTTTGTTGGCCATTGGCTACGGCCAAGATTTCACCGATCTTCTTTCAATTCTAACTCTGGGCTTACTTAGGCCCAACCTGACCCTGGACCAATCAGCCTGGGAGCACCGGCAAAAACAAGCCGCCGCCCAAGTTAGGGTGGTCCATTTTTTGAAAGCCGGGGAGATCATCGTCCGGGAAGGCGACTTGATCACCCCCATGGCCGGCTTAAAACTTAAAGCCTTAACCAACCGCGAGACCCAAGGCGGGCTTTCCATTAGGCCCTCCTTGGGATTAATTTTTTTACTTTTGGTTTTTTTGGCCGTAACCCAGACCTTAATTCATCTGGATCGGGAGAGTAGTGAGATCGATTACCGAGAAATGATCTTAATCTCTCTACTTATTTTGTGGTTTGTCATATTGTCTTGGTGGTCAGGGCATTTAACCAGAGGGCTTTTAAGGGAAGTGACCCACATTGAGGCCAGGACCATGTTCATGTCCATGCCTTTCCCGGCCGCGGCCATGCTGGGGGCCATCTTCCTGGGCCTTAGGCGAACGGTTTACATCTGTTTCCTGGGCGGCTTTTTGGGGGCCATCGCCACTTCCCAGGTCAATACCTTGTCGGCCTTTATTTACATCTGTAACGGCTGCATGGTTTCCATTTGGGGCCTAAGGCACATCAGCGAACGGGCCCGTTTCATCCCCTCCTCCCTACTGGCCGCCCTGGTTAACTGTCTGACCATGATGGCCTTAACCCTAACCGACGGCAATCTCCTAAGCACCCAGTTTTTGTATAACCTCATGGCGGCGGCCCTTTCGGGCCTATTGGCCGGAATTTTGGCCAGCGGCCTGGTCACCTTAATCGAAGCCGCTTTGGGCCTAACCACCAACCTTAAGCTCATGGAACTGGGTAATCTCAATAGGCCGCTCCTTCGGGAACTCATGT
>JAITJP010000187.1 GCA_031278835.1 Deltaproteobacteria bacterium | reverse complement strand
CTTAAGTAAAGGGCTTTTTAGGCCCGTAAACATAACTTGGCTTTATTAATTTTAGCCTATTTTTTTCTAAGTCATTTTGGTTTGGATAAAAAAATTAATCACTGGTTTGAAAAAACCTTTTGTTTTTTTTCCGACCCGCTCGGATAAAAACCCCCTAAGGAGTCATTATTTGATATCTGCCGACGTCGTTGGCCAAGCCAATATCTGTAAAGCCATGATCGGTAACTTCAAAACCTTTAAAATGATTATTACCAAGTGCGATGAGGTGAGCGAAGAGCAGTTCGTCAACATGCAGCTAAAATCGATTGGTTACGACTATTTGGTTTTGACCATTAACCTGGTCAAGAAGACCTGTAACTGCCTCCCGGGCCGCGACTTTGGCTGGGCCAATATTCCCTTACAGGCCGCTAGCCAGGCCATGAATAAAGTTTTGTTGGCTTATTTGGCTAAACACAATAATATGGTCCCGGCTGACTTCGATTCCAGAATTATATTGGCCGAACAAATTTTCGCCCAAGCGGAAAAAGTCATCCTGGGGCCGGATCAGCCTATTTAAGGGTATTACGAGTAAACGGGTTTTTGGGCCCGTTTACTCAAAAAATTAGCCCATGATGAGCTCGCCCAAGACACCTTGGCCGAACCAATCTTGACCGAACCAATCTTGACCGATCCAATCTTGACCGATCCAATCTTGGCCGAACCAATCTTGCCCGATCCAATCTTGACCGAACCGGCCAAGCTCAGACTGGCTATTAAGCGGCCTATTTTTTTACCTTTACTGAGTAAAATTATTTTAAACTCACTTACAAATTTTCGAAAATCATCTGGGCCTGATTTTTAGAGCCCGGTCTTTTTGGCCTTAAACCATTGGCCTAAGTAAAAAAAAAACTTACCGTATTATTCCGCCCCGGCTCGGTTAAAATCTTAAAGGGAGTAATTTTATGTCAGTTGTCGTCAATACCATCGCCAACTGCCAGACCATGCAAGACATGATTGGGCCCATGAAATGTCTTAAAATGATTATTACAAATTACTCTGACTTGAGCCCCGACAACATCTTGGCCATGTACCAAAATTCTTTTGGTCAAGACGGTTTTGTTTTGCTTATTAATTTACAAGATAAAATTTGTAAAACTAGCTTAGGTAAGGCTTTGCCCATTGTTTTTTCCGCCAATGAAGTAAATAAGGCCATGAATGCCGTTTTGTCTTCTTATTTAGAGGACCATAATCAAAAAATTCCCACCAACAATACTGCCCTCGAAGCCTTGTTCAATAATATCTTCGCCGCCGCCGAAAAAGTCATCCTGGGTAGCTAGCCGGCTGGAAAGGCGGCCGCCAGGGGCCCCCCGGTTTGGCCAGGCCACCAGGCTTTTATTTTGGTTTTTGAGATAATTTATGGCCTGGCTAAGCCAAATGGCCGCGGCTTTTTTTTATGAGTAAATGGGTTTTTTGGCCCGGTTTATTTTAATTTAATGATTTTAATCCTGGCCTTTTTTTTTATTGGCGGTCACTTGGCTTGGCTTTGAAATGATTTACTTAATTGATTAGTAACCTAAAATTTTCCCGGCTTGGTTGATAAAAATCAAATAAACGGAGAAATTGTATGGATTTATTACCTAAGTCTTGCTTGGTCAATACCATGGCCGTCATGGTCGATAATATCAAAACCTATAAGATAATTATTACTAAATATGAAATAGTGACTGAAGAACAGTTAATCAAGATGTACCTAAAATCGGTTGGGCACGACTATTTGTTTTTGGTCCTTAATTTGGTTGATAAAAAATGCGGCAGCCTCTTGGGCCCCGATGTTAGCCGCCGCAAGATTCCCTTAAATACCCTTAATCGGGCCATGAATAAAGTTTTGTCGGCTTATTTAGCCGCCCATGACCATAGAGTCCCCGAGGACGATGATTCCAGGTTCGCCTTGGCCAATGAAATCTTCGCCGCTGGGGAAAAAGTCATCCGGGCGGCCAATTTTGGCCGTTTTTGAGTTTTAAAGGCTCAATCGGTTTTTTTGGCCCAATCGGGCCAAATTTAAGTGGCCGCCTTATAAATTTTTGCCCCCCTGGCTCTTGGGCCGTAAAGGCCCTCCAGGGGCCCTGGGAGGGCCTCGGCGCCTTGAGCCTGGTTTTATAATCCCAACTTGGTGGCCCAGGAGCCCCCAGGGGCGATTTTGGGCCTTTATGGGCCGGTTTGAGCAGGACTTGGAGTTTTTCGCGGCCAATTAATCGGGAAGGGTTTTTAGGCCCATAGTTTTTTCTGGGTTTTTGCGACTAAGTAGGCTATGATTTTCTGGTTTGATTAGGTTAGGTTTTTTGGGACCCAAGCTTGGGGGACAGGGGGAAAAAATTTTTTTTTCTCTCGAATTTTTTTTAATATGGGAGTGGTAAGTCATGGAAGAGCGAGAGCCGGTAAACCTGGGGCTTATATTCTTTCCGGCCTATGATTGGGCCATCTCGCCTACGCATCCCGAGCGCCAGGAGAGGCTTTTGTACACCCATGATCAGCTTAGGGAAGAAGGGCTTTTTGACTTCCCTGGCATTAGGGAGTATCGGCCCAAGGCGGCCGAGGCTGAGGACGTTTTTAGGGTCCATATTTGTCCGCCGGGCTTGGAGATGGTGGCGGCCGTGTCGCATATGATTAGCGCCGGCGGGGCCATAGCCGCCGGGGAATTGTGGGCCCAAAAGAAAGTCAAAAAAGCTTTTGCCTTGGTCAGACCGCCGGGACACCACGCCACTTTGGTGGTCCACGGGGGCCGGGGTTTTTGCAACATCAATAATGAAGCCATCATGATTGAAAAGCTTCGCCATGACTATGGCCTAAAAAAAGTGGCCATAGTCGATACCGATTGTCATCACGGGGATGGCACCCAGGATATTTATTGGCACGATCCCGAGACCTTGTTTATTAGCCTGCATCAGGATGGCCGGACCTTATATCCCGGCAGCGGGGCTTATGAGGAAATGGGCGGGCCCAAGGCCTGGGGCTCGACTATCAATATCCCCTTGCCGCCCCAAACCGGCGACGAGGGCTTTTTGTTGGCCACCAAATTAATCGTGCGGCCCATTTTGGACGAATTTCAGCCAGATTTGGTCATCAATTCGGCCGGCCAGGACAATCACTTTACCGATCCCATTACTAACATGAAATTTACGGCCAAGGGCTACGCCGAGATGTCGGCCATCATTAACCCGGACCTGGCCGTTTTGGAGGGTGGCTACGCCATTCAGGGGGCCCTGCCCTATACTAATTTGGCCATCATCATGTCCATGGCCGGGCTGGATTGGAGCAAGGTCAAAGAACCCATGCCCAAATATGGCTTTCCAACCACCTCGCCGGAAACCATTGATTACGTAAAAAAATTGGCCGACAATATCCACGAAAGGCGAAAAAAACCAGCCCCGCACCAGAGCGGTTCCTTTTTAAGGGATGGCTGGTGGGAGCGCGAGAGAAGAATTTTTAGCGACACCCACCCGGTGACCGCGGAATACGCCAATCGCTGGCCATCTTATTTAAACGAGCGCCGCCGGGAAGCCTTGAAGGATTGCCCCGATTGCCCCGGCCTATTGGTCATCGATACCAGTAGCGAGGTTTGTCGAGGCGGCCGTTACCTGCGTCTGCCCCGTCAGGCTTGCCCCAATTGTCAACAATTGGCCAAAAAAATCGAAGAGGGGGCCCCGATTCATTAAAAAAATCCAAAGCCCAAAAAAAAGCCAAAAAAAATCCGGAGCCCCCAAGGGCCCCGGATTTTTTTTTGGTTTTTGGCTTTTTTCGCTAAACCAAGGAAATCGAGGCTTCGCCGTGGGCCTCGGTTTCGATATCGAGTAGGGTGCCGCAGTGGGGGCAAAAGCGCAGTTCCGGGGCCGGCAGGGCCTCACCACATTTGCCGCAGCGGGCCGGCACCGGGCAAAGTTCCACTATGAGTTCGCCGGCCTTGACCGGAACCATTTGTTTGGTGTGTTTGAAGTCAGCCGTCTTGTGGATTTTTTTGACCATGCCGGCGATCTTGGAGGGCACGGCTTTTTCTTGTTTCATGATGGAGATATTGAAGAGCTCCTCGCCGGCCGAGACCAGATCGCCTTCCTTGACGTACATGACCCAGAGATCGCCGTTCATGGGGGCGGTCACCAGGAAGGGATCGGCTGGCGAGGGGGCGCTGGTTCCGGGATTGGCGGCCACGGAATCAGGGATGGGGGCCCCGACCTGGGCGGCGTGGAGCATGATCTCGGAATCGAGCAGGTAGCGAACGGCCACCTGGCCTTTTTGATCCTGGGGTTGGATATTTAAAAGGGTTAACTGGTGGGGCTTGCCTTTGGTGTCGGTGAAGGTGGCGTTTTCCCCGGGTTTTAGGCCCTCGAACCAAATGTCCAAGGGTAGGTTATTGGGGTTACCAAACTTATCCCTAAAACGTATGGTCTTTAAGGCGTCGGCCGGTTGGTTTAAGTACATGATAAACTCTTCGTCGGTGGGTTCCC
>JAITJP010000185.1 GCA_031278835.1 Deltaproteobacteria bacterium | reverse complement strand
AAAAAAATACTTTTTTTAACCGTCTTTTTAGTTTTGTGCAATCAAGGTCTGGCCTTTGGGCAGATAACCATCGACCAAGAAAAATACATTGTTGACGATTACAACATCAATACCCAGGTCCCAAAGGACTCGGCAGAAGATGTAAATTCAGACTTTAATGGTTTCGTGTCTTTTAGAGCTGATAAAGAGGCTTTGAGGCTTGACAACTATCAATTACCCAACGCTTATAGCTTAAACCTACCAAAAGTACAGGCTAAATTCTTAAGCCAAACCATTAAATCAAAACGCTGCGATTTAACGTCCAATATTTCCATTGCCTATCCGGTTAATTTAGGAAATTCGGCTGCTGATAACTTCATAAAACCGATATTTGAAGATGGCTTGCAGGCGGCCATCGAAGCCTCCCTGGAATTTATGGACGAGGAGCTCTCGGAGCGGGAAAATTGCCCAGAAAGCCTTAGCCAGCCAATAATCTTTCAGTCTTCTTTTAAGATTATTGCGACCAATCCTGATATTATATCGATAATTATATACGCCAATAAATTGACTGAATCTAATCAACCGATGAATTTCCTTTACGCAAAAATCATAGATATAAAAAAGTTAGAAAATATATATTTATCAGATCTCTTCCCTCAAAAAGAAGCTAGTCTTAAAAAATTATGGCCTTACTTGGCTAACGAATATTGTAAGATGAAAGACGACCACTCAACTCTACCCATATTCTATGGCCGAACCGAGTGTCCCAAAGACGGCTTTGGCCCTTCCTCGCCTCTGCCCAGAGCCTGGCAAGACCCCGGCGTGCAGGCCGACGATCTGGGCGGAGTGGTCTACCTTTCCCCCGAGGGTCTTCACATAGACCTGGAGGCCAACGATGCCTGGGACCAGGCCCCTGCCCCCACCAAGGTACTAATCCCCAAAGAGCAGGCCATAGAAATGGGCGCCTTACCAACCTTTTGGTAGTCAGCCCTTATTCTTAACTAACTGAAAACAATAATTAATCACTAATCAAAAACAATCCCAATAAACCCTTGGCCCCAAACTGACTTATTATCTAAACCACTAAATATAATAGTAATAGTCAGTTTGGCCCCGGGCTATTCTTTAGTTCTTCCTGGCCAAACCCAGGCCCCTGGCCGCCTAGAATAAGCTCGTACTAGCTCATAACCGCTCAAAAATAATAGTAATAATCAATCGGTCCATAGCCAAGGCCCAGTATCTTTGCTATTTTTAAGACCTAATTAAATAAATACGCTAAATAAATAGTAATATTTGTTTTGCCCCCCCAAAAATCACCCTCCATCTCCGCTTAGATAATCCTGGCTAAGTGAAAAGTTTACTCTAATTTTAGTTATAACTAATTAAAAATAATAGTAATTTTTTTTGTGGCCTGAGGCTCCCATGACTGGTTTCAAGCCGCAAAATCCCCGTGGCCAAGCGCTCCAGAAAGTAAATCTTGATATTTTTATTAGAATTATTCCCTAGTTGACTTGTCGGCCCGCTAGAATCGTCTAGAATTTTTTAGCTCTCTGGCTTGGCCCAGGCTTACAAGATAGCCTCAGCTTTAGAATATTTTTTAGTTATTTTAAGTATTTAACTAAAATTAAATCTAGCTAAACTAAATTTTCCCGGCTGGTTTTTCCCCTCTGAGTCGAAACTGAAATTAGAATAAATACTAGATTTTTTAGTGAGTTATAAAAAATAAACCCAGCCCAAGGGGCCTCATCTTGGATGAGAGCTTAAAAATATTTAGATTTTTAGAGGATTTATAGATTTTAGATAAAATAAAGAATAGTGATTTTAGATAGTTATTTTTGGAAGATTCATCACAAGTCCAGGTCCGCTCCAGGCCTAAAAAAGCCTCAAGGGCCTGACCCAGGGCGCTTAGTAAACAAAAATCTCTAAAGCTCTCCCCCCAAAAACTAGCCCACCGCCGTAAACGGGCCAGATAAGCCCGTGGCGGCCTTTATTGGTGAATTGGGGTCTTACCCCAGGGGCGAGGGCTTGGCAGGGCTCCCAGGGCCCCATATGGCCGTTTAAAGCGCGACTTTCGAGGGCACCAGATCTGTCCGATCGGCCCTTAGCAAAACTTGCCGTTTTGGGCCAGGGCTGATTGGTTTTTTTCCCCCCGGGCTGGGGCTTGGGGCCCAGGGGCTTTTGGTTTTTGGCCGCGGCCTCCTGGGAGCTCGGGGGCCCTTGGCCAAGAAAACTGGGTGGCTTTAACCGGGCGGCCTTAAACGAAGGGCTTGGGGCTTAGCCGGTGGTGAGGCCGTAACGGGGTTGGGCCATCTGGTAGCCGCGGCAAAGGTCCAGAAATCTACGAATGATGATTCTGGAGGGGTTGGTGTCGTTGGGCTGGCTGCCCAAAACTATGCCGGGCGGCAGGTCTGGGGCGGGTTGGTGGTCTTCCATGTCAGCGAGTAAGTCCTTCATAAAGGGGGCGGTGAACTCGGGGTGGAACTGACAGGTAAGGGTGTGATCACCGTAGGCCAGAATTTGATGGGGGTCGTGTTGGGAATGGCCCAAAACTTTGGCCCCTGGGGGAACGACTATGACCGTTTGGCTATGGGATTCATAGGCCGGAAATTTTTCAGGCAAACCAGTGAGCAGGGGGTGATCTTGGGCCTCGGGCTCCATAATGATTTCGTGACTGCCCAGTTCCATGCCATTGGGGTGGTAGTCGGCCAGGCCACCGGCCACCAGGGCTATGGCGTGATGGCCCCAGCAGATGCCTAGGGTGGGCAGGCCCAGCTGGAAAGTTTGTTTAAGAAAGCCCAAGACCTTTACGGCCCAGGGCCTGGGGGAGGTGACCATTTCAATCGAGCCGGTCACGATTAGGCCCTGGTAGGGGAGATTTAGGGGATCGAGGTCCTGGGGCTCATTGACCATGTCCATAACCACGGCTTCCTGGCTGGTAAAGGCGGCCGCTTCCATAAACATGGGACCAAAGCCCAAGGTTTTATTGGCCTTTTCAAGGGTAATGTCCCCACATTCCATGATTAAAATGGGTTTGGAAGAATTTTGCGCGCTTTTGGGAGTTGCTTTGGAATTTTTGGCAGACAAGGATTCATGGGCCAAGGTGATTTTGGCGCTTGGTGGGCTTGGCGGCTTTACGGACTTGGGCGAAATGGGGGAGACATCTTTGGCTGCTTTGGTCATGGCTGAACCTTTTTGGCGGAGGTGATCAGGGGGTTTTTGATGAAAGGGCCGATGATTTAGGGCCAATGGTAAAAGGGAGAAAAAAAACGGCTTAGACGATTCTGACCGGAAGACCTTGGCCCCGTAAAAATTCCTTTAGTTCTCGCATGGTGTATTGGTTGTAATGCACTATGGAGGCGATTAGGGCGGCCGAGGCTTGGCCTTGGCTTAAGGCCTCAAAAAGGTGTTCGGGTTTTCCGGCCCCGCCCGAGGCGATGACCGGGACGCGGACCTTTTGGGCGATCATTTTGGTTATGTTTAGTTCATAGCCGTCCTTGGTGCCGTCGGCGTCAATGGAATTAAGGCAGATCTCCCCGGCCCCGAGTTTTTCGGCCAAGATGGCCCAGGCCAAGGCGTCTTTGCCGGTGGGCAGGCGCCCGCCGTTTATGACCACCTCGTAGCCGGAGGGGATGTCCTGGGTGACCGGGACTTTTTTGGCGTCCAGGCCCAGAACCACGGCTTGGGAACCAAAGGCTTCGGCCCCTTGGGAGATTAATTTGGGATCCCGGACGGCCGAGGAATTAATGGAGACCTTTTCCGCCCCGGCCAAAAGGACGTCTCTCATCTGCGAAACCGAGGACAAACCGCCGCCCACGCTAAAGGGAATGAAGATGGTTTTGGCCACGTTTTCGACCACGTCCAAAAATATGCCCCGGCCTTCGGCCGAAGCGGTGATGTCGTAAAAAACTATCTCGTCGGCCCCTTCTTCGTAGTAACGTTTGGCCGCGGCCACCGGGTCACCCAGATCGATATTTTCTTGAAACTTTATGCCTTTGGTTAAAAGGCCGTCTCGAACGTCCAGACAGGGAATTATTCTCTTACTTAGCAAGGTTTTCCTCCCCTTTTTGGCAGTGGCGGTAAAAGTTTTTCAGGATGGTCAGACCAGGACGGCCGCTTTTTTCCGGATGAAACTGTAAGGCCCATAGGCCTTCCCGGCCGTAAACCGAGCAAAAGTCTTGGCCGTGCCAAGTCACACCCAAGGTCAGTTCCTTGGCCGGATCGGGAAAATAGCTGTGAACGAAATAAAACTGGTCAGTGGGTTCTAGGTTTTCCCAAAGGGGGCTTCGTTTTTTGAAGGTGACCGTGTTCCAGCCCATGTGGGGAACCCTGATGGGTCTTTG
>JAITJP010000167.1 GCA_031278835.1 Deltaproteobacteria bacterium | reverse complement strand
CAAGGCCTGAGTGATTGAGGCTTAAAGCGTAATGGGGGACTGCGCAAACAGGCGATCGTTTTTTCGCGCCAGGTAAGACATTGGGCAAGGACTTACCCAATTTACTTGAGTAAGTCCTTAAAATTACTGGAGCCGGCAATGGGACTTGAACCCGCAACCCCCTGATTACAAATCAGGTGCTCTACCAATTGAGCTATACCGGCTTAAGGCCAAAGAGAGGGGATTTTAAATGGCCAGGCCCCTTGGCTAGGGGCCTGGCCGGGAAGTTTTTTTTGTTTTAAAGCAGAGCCCGACGGGACAGGCGGATTTTGCCCTTGCTGTCGATTTCCAGGACCTTGACGTCTATGATATCGCCTTCCTTGACGTAGTCGGAGACGCGCTGGACCCGTTCCTTGGCCAATTGGGAGATGTGCACCAGACCATCGGTTCCGGGCAGGATCTCGACAAAGGCGCCAAACTCCATGACCTTGACCACTTTGCCCTTGTAGACTTGGTTGACCTCCGGCGAGGAGGTGAAGCGCTTGATGGCGGCCACGGCGGCGTCGGCCTTTTCTTGGCTGGGGGCGTAGATGGTCACTTTGCCGCTGTCCTCAACCTCAAGGCGAGAGTCGGTTTCGGCTTGGATGCTTTTGATAACCTTGCCGCCCGGGCCAATGATGTCTTTGATTTTCTCGGGCTTTATCTCCATGACAAAGGTCTTGGGAGCGTATTGGGAGATCTCGGCTCTGGGGGCGTTTATGGATTTACTCATACACTCCAAGATGTGCAGGCGGGCCTCTTTGGCTTGATCCAGGGCTTGGGTCATGATGTCTTTGGTGACGCCCTTGATCTTTATGTCCATCTGGACGGCCGTGACCCCTTTATGGGTACCGGCCACCTTAAAATCCATGTCGCCCAGGTGATCCTCGTCACCCAGGATATCGGTCAGGATAACGACTTTTTCGTTCTCGACCACCAAGCCCATGGCCACGCCGGCCACGGGAGCGGTGATGGGAACCCCGGCGTCCATCAGGGCCAGGGTGCCGGAACAAACCGAAGCCATGGAGGAAGAACCGTTTGATTCCAAGATTTCCGAGACCAGCCTGATGGTGTAAGGAAAATTTTCCTTGGTCGGCAAGACGGTTCTAAGGGCCCTTTCGGCCAAAGCCCCGTGACCTATTTCCCGGCGGCCGGGGGCGCCTAGGCGCTTAACCTCACCGGTGCTGTAAGGCGGGAAATTGTAATGGAGCATAAAGGACTTGGAGGAGTCGCCGATGACCGTGTCCAGCCTTTGATCGTCATAGCTGGTGCCCAAGGTGGCCACGCCCAAGCTCTGGGTCTCGCCCCTGGTAAAAAGGGCCGAACCGTGGGCCCGGGGCAGGTAACCGACCTCACATTCTATGGGCCTAACCTGGGTCAAAGACCGGCCGTCCAAGCGAAGGCCCTGGTTTAGGATGGCCCCGCGCAGCAGATCGGCTTCAAGTTCATGTAAGGCAAAGTTGATATCCGAGGCGCCTTCGGGATGGGTCTCGGCCAGTTCGCTTTGAACTTTTTCGCAAAGGGAGCCGATTTTTTCGTGACGGGGGAGTTTTTCCTTAATTTTCAAAGCCTCGGCCATGTCGGCTCGGTAGATTTCCTTGACCTTGGCCATTAACTCCAGATCCTTAATGACCTCGGGCACGGGCCTTTTGGCTTTGCCCACGACCTTTTGGAGATCGATTTGGAGCTGTAACAAGGGCTTAATGGCCTCGTGGGCCATGAAAATGGCGTCCAAGAGGTCTGATTCCGAGGCCTGTCTGGCCCCACCCTCGACCATGACCACGGCTTCGGGAGACGAGGCCACGATTAGGACCAGTTCGGCGTTGCCAAGGTGTTCCTGGGTCGGGTTGATTACCAGCTTACCGTCAATCTTGGCCACCCGGGTTCCGGCGATGGGCCCCTCAAAGGGGATATCGGAAACGGTCAAGGCGGCCGAGGCGGCCATCATGGCCAAGAGGTCAGGATCGTACTTGTCATCAACGGAAAGGGCTTGGGCGATGACCTGGGTCTCGTAGGTCCAACCCTTAGAAATCAAGGGTCTGCAAGGCCGATCGATAAACCTGGAGGTCAAGGTTTCCTTTTCCGAGGGTCGGCCAACCTCGCGGCGAAAGAAGTTTCCGGGGATGCGCCCGACCGAATAAAAGCGTTCTTGATAATCCACCGTGAGGGGCAGAAAGTCAATGCCTTCCCTTTTCTCGTAGGAGGCTTGGGCGGTGGCCAAAACCACTGACTCGCCCATGGTCACCAGAACGGAACCGCTGGCTTGCTTGGCGATCTTGCCCGACTCGATGGAGATCTTGGCCTCGCCGAACTGAGTTTCAATTTTCATTTTTTTCCCTTTTGCCCAAGCCCATCGACTTATTTCGATAGGGACTTTGGGTTCCTCCGCCGCCAGGTGGGCTACCGCCGCCCTAAAACTTTGGCCTAAGCGAAGATCCTTTGCCTTTTAATTTTCTTTCCGACTCTCACCTGTCCGATCGGGGCGGTATTTTCCGAACGTCTCGATGGCTCCCCTTTGGCTTGACTTTTTATTTGGCCGGGGACCCTTAGCGATAAAAAAAACACACAAATGAGAAATTGGTCGCTTTACTTTCAAGTCAACAAAGACTTGGTTTAACGGACACCGGGGCGGTTTTTAACCGCCCCTTAAGTTAAAGATGAGCGAATCATGAGTTTCGCTGGTTTTTGGGCTTTTTGGCCCAAAAAATTGGGTTGTTTTTAAAACAGTTTCGGTTTGATTTTTTAACTTACTTACGGATACCCAGGCTGCCAATCAGGGCCCGGTAACGGCCGACGTCTTGCTTTCTAAGGTAGTTTAAAAGCCGGCGCCTTTGGCCAACCAGCTTTAGTAAGCCCCGCCTGGAGGTGTGATCCTTGTGGTGGACCTTAAAATGGGCGGTGAGGTTGGCGATTCTTTCGGTCAGTAAGGCCACTTGGACCTCGGCGCTGCCGGTATCCGACTCGCTTCGGCGATAGGTTTGAATTAATTCAGCGGTTTTCTCGGAAGTGATTGACATGGTTCTCCTTGCCTTTTTATAAGGTTATTTTGGCCCCTTGGGCTGGCATGAAAACCCGTAGGGGCCGCAAGAATGGCCCCTCGGGCGAAAAAAGGTTTTTCTCGATGGTGGGCGCTTTTTCGACGATTTCGCCAATGGCCGCCAACAAGCCGTCCGGTGAGATGAGTTTATAAAGTCCCGGTGGATTTTGGGGCCAGGGCAGGCTTTGCCCGCGGCCGATGGCCACCAGTTCCTCCCAACTTGATTCAAGTTCGGGCAGGTGATTTACGGCCAGCCTGGGCGAGACCAGCCTATTTTGCAGTTCCAAAAAAGTCTCGGGAATGGGCCCAGCCTCAGCCAAAGAAAAGGAACCCACGCTTAGGCGCCTTAATTGGCTTAAGGAGCCCCCGCCCAGGCCCAGGGCTTGTCCAAGATCCCTGGCCAAAGACCTGATGTAATAACCCTTGCCCACGTGGGCCGAAATCGAGACCAGGGGAGGCTGGTAATCGATAAGTTTAAGGGCCTGGGCCATGACCTGGCGGGCTGGCAGGTCAATTTTTTTCCCAGCCCGGGCCGCTTTATGGGCCGTCTTACCCTTGACCTTGATGGCCGAAAAGATCGGGGGCATTTGCCAAACCGGCCCGGTCAGCTTGTCTAAGGCCTCCTGAACTTCTTCAGAAGACGGGTAGGGGCCGTCATACTCGGAAAGAGTTTGGCCGGTAAGGTCCAAGGTATCGGTCAGTAAACCCAAACGTATGGTGGCCAGATAGGTTTTATCGGCCGAGGACAAAAAAGGGGCCAGTTTGGTTGATTTTCCCACCAAAAGCAGCAACAGCCCGGTGGCCATGGGATCCAAGGTGCCCGTGTGACCGGCGCTAATGGAGCGGCCCAATTTGCGGACCCGTAAGGCCACCTCATGACTGGTTGGGCCTTGGGGCTTGTCGATCAAAATTAGACCGCTAAGGGCGCTCCCATCGGGCTTGAGGTTATGGTCCAAAGGCTTCACGAGTTCCTTCCAAAGGGGCGGGTTTTTTTGGGCCAAGGCCCCAGGGCTAACCTGGACCCAGCCGGTTTGAGCTGGGCGCTTAGCCAGTTTTTTCCGGTAGGCTAAAGGTTTCCAGCTTGTTTAGGAGCTTATCTAGGGCCTCCAAGGGATTGGGGCTATCGTCCAAATAGGCGGCGGCTTGCTTGTGACCCCCGCCGCCAAAGGCTCTGGCCAGTTCCCTGACGTCAAGGCCAGGGCGGCTACGCAGGCTAACCCGGGTTTGGCCCTGACCGTTGACTTTAAAAAAAGCCACCATGTCCACGCCGTTTAAAAGCAGGGGATACTCAACCAAGCCATCGGCCTCGGCCACGCAAGAACCGGTTTGATTAAGCATTTCTTGGGTGACCACCATGGTGGCCACCCGGCCTTGGTGGTGCAGGTCAATGGTAGCCAGGGCCTGGGTTAGGAGTCTCATTCTGGTCAGGGACCAGTTGCGTTTGAGAAAATGGTTTATGTATTCTATGTTGCCGCCCTTGGAGACCAAAAAGGCGGCTTGGCGGAGGCATTCCTCGGTGGAATTGGCCTGAGAAAATGAACCCGTGTCGCTTATCAGGGCGGCCAGCAGGGCTTCCACGATGGGCGGGGTGAACTCGGCCCCCAGGGCTTGGATGACCTTAAAAACCAGTTCGGCCGTGGCCGCGGCCAGATGATTGACGAAACAGGCTTGGTAGCTTTTTTGGGATTGATCGCTGTGGTGGTCAATAACCACGTAGGGCGGAAAACTTTCCGGGGGCAGGCCTTCGGCTTCGGGCCAAACCCTAAAAGGGGCCAAACAATCGACCAAAACCAAGAGATCGAAGCGAGAGCGCAGATCGTGCCAATAGGGCATTGGCTCGATAAAATCCTTGCCCTGAGCCAAAAAATCCAAGCTGGTGGGGTAGATGCCGGCGTAGCCCACCAAAGCCTCGGCCCCCTGGGCCTTTAAGGCTAAGGCCAAAGCCAGGGCCGAACCCAGGGCGTCGCCGTCTGGGTTTTGGTGGCCGATGATCAAGACCCTTTTAGCCTCTTTAAGAATGGTAAGGAGTTTTTCCGTAGGCCAGGTGGGGCTTTCAGGGTTATTGGACAATTGGGAAGTCATCGGCCCTCCCCGAGGCGGCCGCGACGGTTATGTGACGGTTTTAACGGCATCTATCCAGTATTTTTCGTCCAAAATATTAAGATAAAAAAAACAATAAAAAAAAACAAAAAAAAGGGTAACCCAGAATCGAGGGGTACCCCCAAAAGTTAGTCCCGGTCCGCTCTAGCCGATGTCCGCGGCCGGATCGATCTCGGCCGAGGCGGCTTCAATGGGGGCCTCGGCCCCATTGGCCTGATTAGCTTCTTGGTCAGGGGGCGAGACGATAATTTCTCGCAGGAGCTGACCGACCCGCTGGGCGTTTTCGGGGTTTAGATCGCGCTCAAAAATAAGCTTGGGCGTATGTTTACGGTCCAAGGTGGCGGCCAGATGGGAGCGAATAAAGCCATTGGCCTTTTGAAGGGCCAGGGCGGCTTGGTCGAGGCGATCTTTGGGGCCGATCAGGGAGTAGAAAAGCCTAACCGTTCTAAGATCGCCGCTCACCACGGACCTGGTAATGGTTAAGCCGGCCAGCCGGGGGTCTTTGCTCTTGGTCAAGATAAGTTCGTTGACCGAGGCCAAGATGAGTCGGTTTATTCTCTCTAGTCTTAGTTGGCTCATTTGAGTGCTTTCCGGTATTTTTTTTATTTTTTTTAACCAGATCCCTTTGATTGGTTACCAATCAAAGGGATTTTGTTTTATCGGTCGTTATCGTTACCCTGATCATTTAGGTTTTCTGGACCAAAGTCGTATTCTTCGGAGTAATCCAGGGCCAGATTTTGGTCCAGGTCAGAGGTTTCATCGGCGTAAAGGGGACAAATGATTTCAGAATCAATTACCTCGGCGTCAACTATGTCGTCGACAAAATTAAGGATATGATTAAGAACTCGGTTAAGGACTATGGTGTCCGAGCCCATGACCGAAAAGCCCACCACGGCCAGTTCGTAGCGATCCTGACCGTCCACTTCGGCCGCCGAGGCGTTAAAGCGGGCCTTAACCCGGCCCAGAAGGCTTTTAACCACCCGCCTTTTTTCCTTTAGGCTGGAGTTGCCCTCCATGCGGATGGTTACCAGAAGAACGCCGACCACGATCATTTTTTCACCCGATTGGCCTGTCTCGCGAGGGGCAAGGGGCTTTGGCCCGATGGCCCAAATTACCCAGAGTTTTGACCCGATCAGGTCAAGTTTTTAGACCAAGGGTTTGGCTTTATTTGACCAACTCGAGTTGGGCGGCGGCTTCGGCTTGGGAGGCGGCTTCCTTGTTGGCCGCGACTCTCTCCACGGCTTCGTTGATAAGATCGACCGTGGCCGCGGTTTCTTCGATCTGGTAGATTTCGATGCGATCGCCTTCCTGGACGTCACTGAAGCCCTCCAAGCTTAGGCCACATTCGTAACCGGCCAGAACTTCCCGGACGTCGTTTTTCTCCCGTTTAAGGCTGCCCACCCGGCCGTCAAAGATGACTTCTTTGTCGCGCAGGACCTTGGCCCTGGCCCCGCGGTTAACCTTACCGTCGGTAACGTAGCAGCCGGCCACCTGGCCCACCTTGGTGATGTTAAAGACGGCCCGGACATCGATCTGGCCAACGATCTTGATGTTTTTAATGGGATCGAGCAGCCCGGCCATGGCTTCCTTGATGTCCTCTAGGAGCTTATAGATGACGTCATAGTAGCGGACCTGGACTTGTTCGGCTTCGGCCACTTCCTGGACCTTAATCGAGGGCGGCTTGACCCCAAAACAAATGATCAGGGCGTTTGAGGCCGAGGCCAGCATGATGTCGGTTTCCGAGACGATGCCGATGGCCGAGTGGATGACGGTAATCTTGATTTCCGGGGTGGAAAATTTCCCGACCGCGTCCAAAATGGCCTCCAGGGAACCCTGGACGTCGGCCTTGATGATTAAGTTTAGGCCCTTGACGGCTCCGGCCTTGATGTGGTCAAAGAGATTTTCCAAAGTCAGCTTGGAGCTCTTAACCAAGACCGATTCCCTCTGTTTGAGGAGCCGGTGTTGACTGACCTGTTTGGCCTGCTTTTCGTCTTCCATGACGATAAATTCGTCACCGGCTTGCGGGATGCCGCTAATGCCTTGGATTTCCACCGGGATGGCCGGACCGGCCTCTTGGAGTTTTAGGCCATTGTCATCGAACATGGCCCGGATCTTTCCGTAAAAAACTCCGCAAACGTAGGTGTCGCCTTGCTTTAAGGTGCCTTCCTCCACCAAGACCGTGGCCATGGCCCCGCGGCCCTTATCGAGCCTGGCCTCCACGATACGGCCCTTGGCCGGACCATCGACCCGGGCCTTAAGTTCCAGCAGATCGGCTTGGAGGAGAATCATTTCCAGGAGTTCGTCAACGCCATGACCGGTCTTGGCCGAGATGTCGACAAAAACCGTGTCCCCGCCCCAGGCTTCCTGGGTCAGGCCCAGTTCCATCATCTGGCGACGGATTCTTTCAGGGTCGGCCCCGGGTTTGTCGATTTTATTGACGGCCACGATGATGGGCACTTTGGCCGCTTTGGCGTGATCGGCCGCCTCTCTGGTCTGGGGCATGACCCCGTCATCGGCGGCCACGATTAGGATGACAATGTCGGTCACCTGGGCCCCGCGGGAACGCATGGCCGTAAAGGCCTCGTGACCGGGGGTATCCAAGAAGGTGATGTAACTCTGGCCAACCTTGACGTGGTAGGCGCCAATGTGCTGGGTGATGCCGCCGGCCTCGCCTTCCTGGATCTTGGTCTTGCGGATGTAATCCAAGAGAGAAGTTTTACCGTGGTCAACGTGACCCATGATGGTGACCACCGGGGAGCGAGGTACCAGACTGTATTTTTCCTCAACGTCCGGCAGGGGCAGGAAATCGCCCTCGTCAAAGGAAGACTTCTCCACGTCATAGCCAAATTCGGCGGCCACCAAGGTAGCCGTGTCAAAATCCAGAGACTGGTTAAGACCGGCCATGACCCCCAGGCTCATGAGTTTTTTAATAATGTCCCCAACCTTAAGGGATAAACGGTGAGCCAGCTCAGAAACGGTGATGACCTCGTCCACCTTAATGCGCCGTTTGATGGGCTTGGGGATGGTGATCTCGGTTTTGGCCTTGGTTTTTTTGGCCTTTGATTTTTTGGGCCTGGCCCTTTCCCAAACACCCTCGGAGTAGAGATCGGTTCTATCGACGGCGTAGTCGCGGCGTTTGGCTTTTTTAAGATCTTCGGCCCCTCTCTCGGTAAAGACGCTGGTGGAAGTTTTTTTGGCGGCCCGGCGCTTGCGGCTCTCTTCGCGATCCTCGGGCTTTAGGGGTTTTTGTTCCGGGCCGGTTCTAGCCGGAACCGAGACGCCCCTAATGTTAGCAGGGGGCCTGGAGACGGGATAAAAGCGGTTGGCATTGGGGTTGGCTTTGTTTTGAGGGTCACTGGGGGCGGAAAAACTCTTGGCCACCCCGACCACCCTGGCCGCCTCGCTATTTAACAAAGTTCTGGCCTGGGTCAAATCGCGGTTAACCCGCTTATTTCGGTCACTCGATTTAACCCTAGATAAGCCTCCGGCCCGGTCGGTGTCTTGAAGTTCCACGGTCCTTTGAATCCCGCCCCTTCTACGAACCGGCTCGCCCGTGGTGGGCTGAGCGGCTGGGCTCTCGGTTGAGCCCTGCTCATAACTCTTGGCTTGGCTAGCCCCGGGCCCAGAGCCGGGGGTTGATCTTTGCCAAAAGGGCACGTGATTTTCGGGCTTGGGTACCCGATCTTCGATGAAATGAGCCTTGTCCTGGGAAGCGACCTCCACGACCGGGCTTTTGGGTTCAGGCTCCTGGGTCTGCGCCCAGGGTTTGCTTTCCTCGGCTGAGAGGGCCTCTGGAGCTAAGGGGGCCGGCGTGGCCAAAACGGCTTCGGGCGCCCGCGGCTGCTCGCTTTGGGTTGGTGAGAGTTTCATAAAATCAGGAAGCTCGATCTGCTCGGCGGCGCCGGAGCCTTTGCCTTGGTCCCGCGAGCCTGGTTGGGGATTAATTTCTTGAGTGCCAATGATGGTGGCCTTGTCAAACTTTTTCGGGGGAACGGTGACCGGTTTGGGCGCGCTGGCCTGAGCCTGAGCCGGTTCGGCGCTTGGCCCCTGGCCGCTTCTGGCCGGCTGGCCAGAGCTTGGGCTGGCCCCTGGGCCGGCGCTTAAAGCAGGGGCCGCTGGGCCGGGCGGGGAATCTTGGCTTTTTTGGCCTTCCGCAAAACCCTGGGACCTGGCCGGGCCGGCGCTCCAAGAAGCGCTTTCCTCGGAATCGATTTCGCTCTCTTCGGACTCAGATGTATCGGAGATGGCCTTCTTTCTGCGCTTGACCACGGGCATGACTTGATTGGCCTGCTTGATTTGCGTGACTTTGGCCTTAATCTCTTCGGCCACCTTCTCTTCGACGCTATTTGACGGACCCAGATTAGCCCCAGGCATAATCGACAGATCCGCCATGTACTTTAGGAGTTCTACGCTGGACACGGAAAGCTCTTTGGCCAGCTCATAAATCCTTTTTTTAACCATCCCTTTGACACCCGTTCCTGTGAAATTTACGCCCTTCGGACAGAACCAGTTCCGAGAGATCCGGTTCTTTCGCCCTTAAAGCCCTGGCCAACTTACCCTTGGCCAGGGCCTTGGCCAAGCAATTTGGCGAATCGGCGCAGATCCAAGCCCCTCGCCCCCGAGCGGAGCGGCTTGGGTCAAACACCACCTTGAGACCTCGAGCCCAGGGCCTCTCATTAAGCTTGGCCTTTAGTTTGACCTGGCGGCCCAGCTTAGCCCTGGCTTGGCCTCTGACTTTAACTTTAGCCCGGGGGCTTTTCTGGCAAAGCTCCCGGGACTTATCCAAACCAGCCTCCAAGGTCAGCCGAATAAGTTCCGTCTTGGGCCTTTTAGTTTGGCACCAGACACAGGTCCGAATTGGCCCGATAAAGGGCTTAAATCGGCCCGTAGACGGGCGGATCGGCTTTGGAGGTAGATTTATCTCCATTTTTCCCTAGACGGCCTCCTCGGGCTTATCTGAGGCTTTTTTGGAGGACTCGGCCGTTGGGGCCAAAGAATCGAGATCCAAACTCTCCTCGCGTATTTCCTCTCGGCCGGATTTTTGGGAAAAGAAATCTTTGGCCATGGCCTCGCGGACGGCTTCTTCGGCGTCTTCCTTGGCCAGGTTCTCAACGTACTCTTTGGCCGCTGACCAAATTTGCTTGGCCTTGGCCAGATTGATACCCTCGATTAGGGAGATCTGCTGGGGATCGACTTCGAAAATATCCCTGGCCGAGCCGTAACCGGATTCAAACAAAAGGTCGGCCGTGACTTCACCCACCCCGGGTAAGCGAAGCAGAGACTGGTAGCCGTCTTTAAGCGATCTCTGGTATTTACTCTCGTTTTTAACGTCGATTCGCCAGCCCACCAGCCGGGAAGCCAACCTGACGTTTTGCCCCTTGCGACCAATGGCCAAGGAGAGCTGATCGTCGGGTACGATGACTTCCAAAGATTTGGCTTCCTCGTCCATGACCACCCGCAAAACAGCCGCCGGGGCCAAGGCGCTGGCCACGTAATGGGCAATGTCGGGGCTAAAGGGGATGATGTCGATCTTTTCGCCCTTAAGCTCCTGGACCACGCTCTGAACCCTGGTGCCCTTAAGGCCCACGCAAGCCCCGACCGGATCGATCTCCTGGTCAACCGTGGTGACCGAAATCTTGGCCCGGCTACCCGGCTCCCTGGCCACGGCCACGATCTTGACGATGCCTTCAGAAATCTCGGGCACCTCGGCCTCAAAAAGGGCGGCCAAAAAATCCGGATGGGATCTGGACAAAACGATCTGGGGACCCCGATTGACCAGCCTGGCGTCGATAATCAAGGCCCGTAACCTATCGCCTCGATGATGATAGGATTCCCGGGGTATTTGTTCGCTGGTTGGCAAGAGCGCCTCGGTCCGGCCCAAATTGAGGATGACGTTGCCTTTTTCCACCCTCTGGATGATGCCGTTCACGATTTCACCGACTCGATCCTTATACTCGTCAAAGATCAAATCCCTTTCGGCGTCTTTCATCCTCTGGATGATGACTTGCTTGGCCGACTGGGCGGCGATGCGTCCGAAATTAGTGGCGTCTAACTTAAGCCCCAGCTCTTCGCCCAAGGCCGACTCGGGATCAAGCTTCCTGGCCTCTTCCAAAGATATCTGGGTCCCGGGATTGACGACTTTTTCGACCACTTCTTTGAAGTGAAAAACATCAATCTCGCCCGTTTCTTCGTTAAAGGTGACTTCGAAGTTATCGGTTAGTCCATATTTGCGCTTGGCGGCCGACTTAATGGCCTCTTCCAGGGTGACAATCAAGACCGAACGGTCTAAGCCCTTTTCCCGGCAAATCTGATCTATTATTCTTTTAAGTTCCTGATTGTTCATTTGAAAAACAACCCAGAAACCTTCGACCTAAGTCAAAGGAGGTGGAATTAGGTTCGAAACCAATCAAACCAAAGTTAATAAGCAAAATACCCTCGCGTTAAGAAAAAAAATTTCTCTTTCAATCAACAAAAAAGGGCCGCGAAACTCCAAACTATTTTTACCAGGCCCGGGCAAATTTGACTTTTTTTCTAAAAAAAAATTAACCCGGCCATGGCCCAGCCCCCTAAATCATCGGTACCAGTTTGCAACTAATGACCTCTTCCAAGGTAAAGGCAATCTCTCCCTGGTCAGTGACCAATCTTAGGGGCGAAGAGAACATGGTCGCGGTAAACCTGGTGGTTTTGTCTCCCAATTTCAGCTTGATTTTTACCAAACTGCCTGAGAAACGTTCAAAATCGGCCAAGTTTTTTAAGGCCCGATCCAGTCCCGGACTGGAAACCTCAAGTGAGTACTCGGGGCCCGGTTCGGGATCAAGTTCGTCCAATAAATTCGAAACAATCCTAGAAAAGGCGGCGCAGTGGTCAATGGTCACCCTTGAGCCGGCCTGAGCCACGAGCCCCCCCAAGCCTCCGGGCCCCCCCAAGTCTCCGGGCCCCTCCGGGTCTCCTGGCTTCTCCAGGCCCTCTGGCCCCAAAGGCTCTCCAGGCTCTTGACTGATAACCTTTTTGTCGATAGTGATCTTAAGGGTCAAGCGCTGGCCGGCGGAAAGCACGGCCAGATCGACTATTTCCAGGCCCAACTTCTCTAGATGAGGGGAGAGTTTTGGAGTCAAAAGTGGCAAGAGAGCTTTTAAAGAGCCCTTGTCAGCGGCCCCAGGGCCGGTTTTGCTTTTGGCTCTACTAGACTTTTTAGTGGGGCAGGATCGCAAGGCCAGTCTCAAGATTAGGGCCCCAGTAGCCCAGCGATTTTTTACTTAAATAAGTAAAAAAAATTCCGCCAACCTGACCCTGGTCCCCTATTTGCCAAAAAATAAAGCGGGCATGGGCCCACTTTCTTACTAAAGAGGGTTAAATTTTCCCAACCACTTCACCGGGGCGACCAAAAATCCAACATTGCTGGCTGAATAAAAAATTCCCTAGGCCGCGCCCAAAAGCCGTAATTAAATCCGACCCTTTGAAGCGAGCTTCTAAGCTCACCCAAACTCCATCCGCAGGGGATCGATTTTGGAGGCTACCAAAGCTGACGGTAAAATACACCAAGGTTGGCTCCATGTCAAGCCTTTTGAGCCTCATGGTTGGCGAAATCAAAAAAAAAAATTATTCCCAGCCAAATAACTCGCCTGAGCATGGCTCCAAAAGCCGCCGTTTCGACTCGTTTTATCTCCCTTGGCTTAACTTCAATGACAATGGTGCCTTAGCAAAACCAAGCCCCCACATTAATTTGACTAACCTTTTTCGCCAAGGGGCTTTAAATTTTTCCCTTGGATCTAAGGGATCTTGTAAAAAATTATTTTTTTAGCTTGAGGCCGAAAAAGACAAAGTTTAATATTTATTGCTCAGAGGGTAATATAGATTATATAACACTATACGATAATTTCTACCAACATAATAGGACATACTATGCAAAATATAAATTAACCCTGGCCATCGGGGTTTTTGGCCAAGCGTTTAAAAAAACCAGGCCTGGCCACCAGTCCGGCGCCGGGTAAACCGGTGAGAAAAAAATAACTCAAAAAATCAATGGCGCCTAGCCAAATAAAAAAAAGGGCCCCGATTAAACCAGGCCACGTTAATTTGACTAACCTTTTTCGCCAAGGGGCTTTAAATTTTTCTCTTGGATCTAAGGGGTCTTGTGGAAAATTATTTTTTTTAGCTTCAGGCCAAAAAAGACAAAGTTTAATATTTATTGCTTAGAGGGTAATATAGATTATATAACACTATACGATAATTTCTACCAAAATAATAGGACATACTATGTAAAATAAAAAATTAACCCTGGCCACCGGGGTTTTGGCCAAGCGATTAAATTATCCAGACCTGGCCCCCAGCCCAGTGCCGGTCAATCGGGCGATAAAAAAATAACTCAAAAAATCAATGGCGCCTAGCCAAATAAAAAAAGGGCCCCGATTAAAAAAGGCCACGTTAATTTGACTAACCTTTTTCGCCAAGGGGCTTT
>JAITJP010000060.1 GCA_031278835.1 Deltaproteobacteria bacterium | reverse complement strand
CAAAAAACCTTTTAAACCCTTACCAGATGGGCGTTTTTGAGATAAGCCGTTAAAAGACCTTAACCTGTGGTGACTTTAGCAACAAGACAGTAAAATTTTTCTTTTTAAATTTTTAATTAACAAAAAACTTTTAAGCCCTTACCAGATGGGCGTTTTTGAGATTAGCCGTTAAAAAGCTGGGGCAGATGGGTATTTTTGCTAACAAACCAGAAAAATTTTTCTTTTTGAAATTTTTAACCAACAAAAAACCTTTTAAACCCTTACCAGATGGGCGTTTTTGAGATAAGCCGTTAAAAGACCTTAACCTGTGGGTATTTTACTAACAAATTATAAAAATTTTTTTTTTGAACTTTTTACAAACAAAAAACCTTTAAGCCCTTACCCTATAGGCACTTTTACCAATAAACCATGAATAATCCTTAACCTACTGGAACTTTATCAGACACGTCAGTACAATTTTTCTACTGAAAAATTTTGCCATCAAGATTTTTTAATCTATAATCTACTGATATGCCCTGACTCTATGGGCACTTTTACCAATTAACCATGAATTAGCCTTACCATATAGGCTTTTTAACAAATAAACCAGTGCGATTTTTCGTTTGGAAAATTTTATAAATATTAAACGGATAAGCCCTGACTCTATAGGCACTTTTACCAATAACCACGATTAAGCCTTACCATGTAGGCGTTTTTACAAACAATCTGAAAAATTTTGCCATCAAGATTTTTTAATCTATAATCTACTGATAAGCCCTGACTCTATGGGCACTTTTACTAATAAACTACGATTAACCATTAATCTATAGGCATTTTAAGTAACAAACTAGTAAAATTTTTCATGCTAAGTTTCACCTATACTATTTATGCCTTTTTAATAACAACCCTGAATTACCCTTTTCTTCTGGGCTTTTTAATCAACAATCAACGAAGAATCTCGGGCCGCCGGGAATCGTAATATAAATCAGTGAACAAACCCTCCTTTATGGCCAACGTGGGCCTTGTCACGTCAAATTTTCGGGCCGCCACGGCTAGCCTGATCGTGGGCTTCATAGCCTTGGTTTTTTGCGACTTTGGGCAGATGATCATTCCTCGGTTGGTGGGCCGATCTTTTGACATCTTGGCCGAAAACCAAAGCGATAGTTTGGAAGCCTACATTACCCCCATTGTTTTGATTTTATTTTTGGCCCTGTTGGTGGCCGTTTTAAGGTATTTGTGGCGTCACCTGATTTACGGCTTTTCCCGGTCCTTGGAAAAGGATTTGAGGCGCCGGCTGGAGGAGAGATTTCTCTCATTGTCCATGACCTGGCATCAGGAAAACTCGGGCGGGGACATCATGGCCTTGTCGACCAACGACATTGAAGCGGTCAGGCTGGCCGTGGGTTTTGGCTTGGTCAGTTTGGTGGACGCCGTGGTTTTGGGAGTTTCGGCCTTGGGCTTTATGCTCTCAATCGATCCGTTTTTGTGTTTGTTGGCCTTTATTCCCATGCCGCTCATTACCGTTTTGACGGCTAAGTTTGGAAGCGCCATCTATAAAAGGGTTTTGGAGGCCCAGGATATTTTTGGCCAAATGACCGAGGTGGTCAGGGAACAGTTAAGCGGCTTTAAAGTCATACGGGCCATGGCTTTGGAGCGTTTGTCCCAGGCCGAGGTTTCTTCGATTAGCCGAGTTTACTTAAACAAAAATATCCATCTGGCCTTGATTTTGGGCGGCTTTTTCCCATTGATGACCTTACTGACCAATATGGCCTTGGCCTTGGCTTTGTACATTGGCGGCCGATCGACCATCATGGGCAACATAAGCCCCGGGGATTTCGTGGCCTTCATAACTTATTTGGCGCTTCTCTCTTGGCCAATGTTGGCCATGGGGATTACCTTGGGTATTGTCCAGTCGGGCATGGCCTCGCTTGACCGTTTGGCCAGGGTCTTAAAGGCCCAAGAAATCGACGTTCATCCCCTGACGGCCGATTTTCCCGATCCCGAGGGGGCCTTTGACATAAAATTCGAAAAGGTTTCATTCGCTTATCCCACCAGGCCGGATCTGGTTTTAAAAGATCTAAACCTGACCTTCCCGGCCGGTCAAATCTCGGCCCTGGCCGGGCCCACGGGTTCGGGCAAAAGCACTTTGGCCGCCTTACTTCCGGCCCTTTACGAACCCAGCCAAGGCCAGATATTAATAAACAACATCCCCTCAACCCAGTGGCCCTTGGATCGCCTAAGGGGGCTTTTTGGCTACGTTCCCCAGGAAGGGCACGTTTTTACCGGAACCATGCGCCAAAACTTGGCCTTTGGGGCGCCAATGGCCACTGACCAGGAAATCATCAAAGCGGCCGAGGCGGCGGCCATCCCCATGGATCCCGAGGTCTTTCCCCTGGGCTTAGAAACCATGGTTGGGGAAAGGGGCCTAACCCTGTCCGGAGGCCAAAGGCAGCGCCTGGCCTTGGCCCGAGCCTTACTAGTCAATCCCCCTTTCTTGATCCTAGACGATACCTTGTCGGCCGTGGACGCGGCCGTGGAGGAAGAAATCTTGGCTCGCCTGGCCCCCATACGTCAAGGCCGGGGCACCTTAATCGTAAGCCATAGGCTAACCAGCTTGTCCAAAGCCTCAAACGTGGCCGTTCTCGAAGAAGGTCGCTTGGAGGCCTTTGGGGACTTTTCCGCCCTGACCCAGGGTGACGGCTATTTGGCCAGGATCGCCGAACTGGCCCGCCTGGGGGTCTCCCAAGATCCCTTCCTGCTAAGGCCCAAAACTCGGCCAGAAGGCCGGGTCAAAGAGCGCCAAGGCGCTGGTCCAGGGCCAAGCCGCGGCCCGGGAGGCGCCAAATAGTGAGCGATCGGACCAAGGACATACCTGAAACCATGAAGGTTTTGGAAGAAGATTTTGAAGAAAAGGAAAAAAATCTTCGAGAGCAAGCTCAAATCATCAAAAACATAAAAATTCAAACCAGCCCCTATGAGCTTGATTTGGGCAAATCGCCTAAGGGTCAATCGAGCCCTGGCCAGGAGTCAACCCAGGACCAGGAAATGGACGGCTTAAGCGAAGCCGATTCGACCAGGCCCTTTACCGTGGCGGACTTTAGGTTACTGGCCAGTCTATGGCCCCTAACCAAGCCCTTTAGAAAAGATCTTTTCTGGGGCATTTTTATGATCGTGGCGGCGGCCTTGGTAAGTTTGGCCTTACCCTATTTGACCAAAGTGGCTATCGATCGACACATCTTACCCCTAGGGAGGCTTTTTTACATCGAAAGCCCGCGAATTTTTGTTGACGGTAAACTTTCTACTCAAATGGTCGGACGCCTTAGGCCCGAGATGTTTCAAAAGGTCGTGGACGGGGTTTGGCTACTGCCCTCGGAGCGGGCCGATTTAATCGATCGGCGCCAGGAAAAGGCCTTGGTGGACCAGGGCCTACTCAATATTGAAAAAATGTACTTTAAACAATTCGCGGCTCCCGATGGGCTAGGCCCAGGGGCGGCGGGGCTCG
>JAITJP010000129.1 GCA_031278835.1 Deltaproteobacteria bacterium | reverse complement strand
CAATGGTGGACGTGATTAAAGAAAACCCAACCGCGACCATTCCCACCCTGGCCAGGCTTACCGGCAAATCATTGCGCACGGTTTCCCGCCAACTTCGCCAGTATCAGGAAGCCGGGCTGATTTACAGAGAGGGCGCCAGGAAAAAAGGTCGCTGGTTGGTTAAGTAAACAAATCGCCCGGAGCCGCCGCTTGCCTTGAGGGCCTTGATTGGATAAGCGATTTTACTATCGGGGCTTAAAGGAGTTTAGGAGGGAAAAAGGTTTTCTCGTGGGAACTGGCCAAGCGGTTTGGGACAGCTATCAAAGTCGGCTGGCCTATTTTTTTAAGGGGAATTAAAATTTAGAGCGGGGAAAAAGGCGGGGTCAATAGAAAATATAGATGGGTTTACGTGAAAATTTTCCGTAAGCCCTTTTTTTATGTCTAAGTGAAGGCAAAGATACGGTCCACTTAGATAACAGGTTTTAAGTAACAGCCCAAAAACACAAGCCAAAGCGCGGGTGGTTTTGGGCCGTTTTGGTTTTTGGGCGCTATTGTTGCCTCTTTCTGAAATCGTGGGGGGTAAGGCCATAGCACTGGCGAAAAATTCTGTGAAAGTAGCTGTCGTTTTCGTAACCCACGGCGGCCACGACGGCTTCAACGGGCATGGGCGTCTGGGTGAGTAGGCGGGCCGATTCCTCTAGGCGCCGGCGCTGGAGGAGGCTTTTGTAGGAGTTTCCGAGGCGTTTTTTTATGACCTTACTGAGGTAATAGGGCGGCAAACCTTGTTGGGCGGCAAAGTGGTCAAGCCGGGCTGTTTGGTAGTTTTCGTCAATGTATATAAGGGCTTTGATGGCTAGGCTCCGCTCGAAATGGTAGGGCTCGTCCGGGGGGGATTATTCCAAGTGGTTAAACAAATGGGACATCAGTAGGGCCATGGTGGGCCGCTCAACGTCCCTATTGGGGTTGGGCTGGTTTAGGACGTTCCAAATGAGGTTTTCGGACAAGTTCTGGACCGGCAAAACGCCGCTGGTGGGGAAATGAATGTAGGTTTCCTTTTTGGGCTTGGCCCCTTGGGCGAAGACGAAATCGAAAAAACGGCCGCTGTCGGGGGCCTGGGCAAAAAAGGAGCGGTCAAAAAACTCGGGCCTGGCCAGGATGTTCACGGCCAGATCCTGACGATCGCAGGGCAAGACCTCGTGACTGGCCTCTCGGTTTAAAAACAACAGGTCGCCCTTTTCAAGTTTTATTGCCTTGACCCCGTTAATCACGTGAGTCATGGAACCAGCGTAAACCCAGACGATCTCAATGTAATCGTGCCGGTGAACGGGAAAGTGGATAAAACGGGTGTGGGGCCTGACGTTAATGAGCCGATGACGTCTGGACATTTTGCGGAAATCAACGATGAAGTCTTGTGTGTCTGTATAGATGTGTTTTTCTACACAATTACTCCCATTAAGGATTTTCTGTTCTTCATCGGATATTATTCCTAGATGTTCTGATAAATATTGATGCATGTCACTTTCTATGGTATGCTGGTTACAATTAACGATAAAACCCTAAATAGTAACTTTCTAGTTTTATCTGGTAAAAATAAATAACATAGCTTAAATTTATAAATTTTAATGGTTAAGCATGTATATTAAAGGGGAATATTTATTACTCAAGGCCCTGGAGAAGGTTTTTAGGCGATTGGTTTTGGCCCGGGCCAAAAGGGAGTCTGGGGCTTTTGAGATTTACTTATGATACACGGCGACTGGGCTGGAAACAAGGGGTCAAAAGGGGCCGGTCTGGGGGCCATTGGGCCTTGGGAGTTATTTGGGAAAGGGGCCTGGCGGCAAATAAGGACGGTATTTGGGCAAATGGGAACATTGTCATGGCCTTTGAATAAAGTTAACATTTTATAAAGGTAAAAATCAGCTTGATTTTGTTTAACCGCCCTAGGAAAAGCGCCTAATTAGGGAAAAATGGATTGGCCTAAGTTTTAATTTACAGCCATTAATTTTAGCGGCCTTGGGAAAAGGGCTCGGCCCAAAGGGCCGAGCTTGGCGAATATTAAAAATTGACAATATTGATAATGAAAATGGGGCCGCCGGGAGCGGCTTAAAAAAAGGGTGGCAAGGCATGGAGAGATATTTTTTGGCCATTGACATTGGCGCCTCAAACGGACGACACGCCCTGGGCTGGATCAAAGACGGCCGGCTAAATTTTGAGATCATCCACCGCTTCGATAATCAGGTCATTAATGAGAACGGGCGGCTGGTTTGGGACCTTCGGGCCCTGTGGCGGGAAATAAAAACCGGCCTAAGGCGCTGCGCCGAGATGGGCAAAATTCCCGAGAGCCTGGGCCTGGATACCTGGGGCGTTGACTATGTTTTGCTTGACCAAGACGATCAAATCATTGGACGGCCTTACGCCTATAGGGATGGTAGGACCGAGGGTCAGGTGGAGCGCTTGGAGGAAACCATTGGCTGGGAGGAGCTCTATGAGCGCACCGGTATCCAAAAAATGCCCATCAATACCATTTACCAGCTGGGGGCTTGTCAGAGAGAAGAACCGGGGCTTTTGGCCAAGGCCAAGAGTTTTTTGATGATCCCGGATTTTTTTAATTTTTTATTGTGCGGGCGAAAAAAGGCCGAGTATACCAACGCCTCAACCACGTCTTTGGTCAGTCTTAGAACCGGCGACTGGGATTGGGAACTGATCACCCTAATGGGCTTGGACCCCTATATTTTCCCGCCAATCAGCCAGCCCGGTCTGGTCTTGGGGGCCATGTTGGGGGGCCTGGCCAGGGAAGTGGGTTTTTCCTGCCAAGTGGTGGCTGGGGCCACCCATGACACGGCCTCGGCCGTGGCGGCCAGTCCGGCCCTATCCGGGGAGGTGGCTTTTTTAAGTTCCGGCACCTGGTCACTGATGGGTAGCGAGTTGGAAATACCCATAGTCACCTCCAAAAGCCGTGATCTTAACTTTACTAATGAAGGCGGCTACGCTGGCCGAATCCGTTTCCTTAAAAACATCATGGGCCTTTGGATGATCCAGTCATTAAGAAGGGAGATGGGTGAGGAACTAAGCTTTGGCCAATTGATGGACCTGGCCCAAGCCTCGGACTTTGGCTTTGAGCCAATTATTGATTGTAATGACCCCCGTTTTATTGCCCCCAAGAGCATGAAGGCCGAGATTGTAGCGGCTTGTCTGGAAAAAGGCCAAAGACGGCCTGAGAGGGCCGGTCATTTGGCCGCCGTGGTTTACCATAGTTTGGCCGCTTGTTACGCCAAAACCCTGGATGAACTTAAGGCGGCCACCGGGAAGGAATTTACGGCCATAAACGTTTTTGGTGGCGGCTCCCAGGCTAGCTTTTTAAACCAGCTGACGGCCCGGGCCACTAACCTTAAGGTCATGGCTGGACCGGTGGAGGCCACGGCCATAGGAAATTTATTGACCCAGATGATGGCGGTCGGTCTTTTGGCCAATCTTAATGAGGCCAGGGATCTGGTGGCCCGCTCATTTGACATAGAGATTTTTCCAGCCGGTTCTGGCCGGCCGGCTTTGGCCCCAGGCCCAGAAATGGTCGGTCTCGGGAAATAAAAAAAAATTAAGCGGAGAAAAACATGAGTCAGGGTTACCAAAGGGCCAAGGAAAGGTACGCCAAGATTGGCGTGGACTCGGATCTGGCCTTGGAAAAACTAAAAGATCTTTCCATTTCCATCCACTGTTGGCAGGGCGATGACGTGACCGGCTTTGACCAGGACGGCCCCTTGACCGGGGGTATCCAGGTCACCGGTAATTACCCCGGCCGGGCCAGAAATCCTGGGGAACTGATGGCCGATCTCGATAAGGCCTTAAGCTTAATCCCTGGAAAGCATCGGCTAAACCTCCACGCCAGTTACCCCATCTTTGAAAAAGGTCAGCTGGTGGACCGGGATAGGTTGGAACCGAGGCATTTTAAGGCCTGGGTAGACTTTGCCCAGGAGCGGGGGCTGGGGCTGGATTTTAACCCAACCTTTTTTTCTCACCCCAAGGCCCAGCCTCTGACCTTGTCCAGCCCCGATCCAGCCATTAGGAAGTTTTGGGTCGATCATCTAAAGGCCTCGCTTCGGGTGGCCGAGAGTTTCGCAGAGAGGCTTGGTAAACCGTCATTGATAAATATTTGGATCCCAGACGGTCTTAAGGACCTCCCGGCCGATCGGCTAGGCCCCCGTAAACGTTTTCGAGACAGTCTGGACGAGGCCCTGGCCATTGGTTACGACAAAAGCCAAGTTTTTGTGTCTTTGGAGTCCAAGGTCTTTGGCATAGGGCTGGAGGCCTATACGGTTGGCTCATCGGAGTTTTGTCTCCTCTACGCCAAAGAAAAGGGCTTGATCCCGCTTTTGGATAACGGGCACTATCACCCCACCGAGGTCATTTCAGATAAAATCTCCTCGCTATTGCTCTTTTTTGAGCATTTGGCCCTGCACGTGACCAGAGCCATACGCTGGGATAGCGACCACGTGGTGCTTTTTGATGACGAGACCCGGGAAATAGCCAAAGAACTGGTGGCCCATAAAGCCACTTCGAGGGCCTTCATTGGTCTGGATTTTTTTGACGGCAGTATTAACCGGATCGCCGCCTGGGTGGCCGGGGCCAGGAGCCTCCAAAAGGCTTTTCTCATGGCCTTCCTAAGGCCCAATAATCGGCTCATGGCCCTTCAAGATTCTGGGCAAAATACCGAACTCATGGTCCTCCAGGATGAGTTAAAAACTTACCCCCTGGGTGAGGTTTGGGCTCAATTTTGTGAACTAAACGGAGTTCCCGGCTATGAGGAATGGCTCAAAGAGGTCCGGGCCTACGAAACCGAGGTTTTGTCTAAACGCTAAAAGGGCCCCCTGGGCCTTTGGGGCTGGCCCCAAAGGCCCAGGGGAAATTTTGGGAGACTTTTGATGGGAAGATTTGCCTGGACCTGGAAGGTCAAGCCAGAGTGTCTGGAAAAATATCTGGCCATGCATCGAGAGCCCTGGCCGGAAATACTCCGGGCTCATTCTGAGGCCGGCATTAGCCATTACTCGATATTTCAAAACGGCCATCAATTTTTTTACGTCTACGATTGCGAGGATCCGGCCAAGGCCAATAGGCTTTTGGCCGAAAACGTCGATTGTCAGAGATGGAACGCCATGACTTCCCAGATGATCGAGGGCGGCTTTGATCTGGGCCAAGATGAGCCCATCGCCTATCTAGGCGAGATTTTTTATTTAAAGTGAGCCCGGCCCCCAGGGGACTGGGCTTACTTTAAAATTGGGAGAAAGGGACCAATGGACGCCCCAGTACTTGAAATGATGAACGTCACCAAAACCTTTCCCGGGGTTAAGGCCCTGGATAACGTTCAATTTAGGTTAGACCATGGTCAGATTCACGCCATTATGGGCGAAAACGGGGCCGGTAAATCCACCTTTATAAAAATAATTACCGGAGTCCACGCGGCCGACTCGGGGCAAATGCTCCTAAACGGCCAGGTCGTTCATTTTAAAAACCCCAATGACGCCCAAAAGGCCAGCATAGCGGCCATTTACCAGCACAGCACCTCCTACCCGCACTTAAGCGTGGCCGAAAATATTTTTATTGGTCACGAACAAGTTTCCAAGTTTACCGGCATGATTGATTGGAAAGCCATGTACCGCCGGGCTGAAAAGTTATTGGCCGAATTGGATTCTCATCTAAATCCCCGTAGGCCGGTCGGCAGCCTGACCGTGGCCGAGCGGCAAATCGTCGAGGTGGCCAAGGCCATTTCCACGGATTCCCAGATCGTCATCATGGATGAGCCAACCGCCTCCCTTTCCAGTAGGGAGTGCGAAAAGCTCTACCAGATTTCCGAAAAACTCAGGGACAAAGGCACCTCCATAATTTTCATCTCCCACCGCTTTGAGGACATGTACCGGTTGGCCGACAAGGTGACCGTTTTTAGGGACGGTAAGTACATTGGCACCTGGGAGGTGGCCGCCATTAGTGAGCCTGATTTAATCAAGGCCATGGTCGGAAGGGAGATTGAGCGGGTCTACCCGCAAAAGTCCAACCAGATTGGTCAAGAACTTCTTAGGGTGGAGGGCTTGTCCAAGCTGGGTTTTTTTAAAAAGGTCAATTTCAGCCTCCGGAAAGGTGAGATATTGGGCTTTTCCGGTTTGGTGGGTTCGGGCAGAACCGACCTTATGCAGTGTCTGGCCGGGGTGGCCCGGGCCGACCAGGGTCAGGTTTTTCTGGAAGGCCGTAAAGTTTCTCCCAAAAGCTGCCGCCAGGCTTTAAAGGAAGGCATTGGGCTCTTGCCAGAGGATAGGCAGGGCCAGGGCTTGATTCTTGAGTGGGAGATCTATAAAAACGTCACCCTAAGCGAGCTAAAAAAATACCAGAATAAAACCGTCCTAAACGAAAAGAAAGAACGGGCCACGGCCAAAAAGCTGGGCCAGCGGGTCTCCCTTAAGGCACCCACGGTCATGGACAAGGTCTCGTCGCTTTCGGGCGGTAACCAGCAAAAGGTGGTTTTTTGCAAACTGCTTAACTCGGAGCTTAAGGTCCTGATCCTCGATGAGCCGACCAAAGGGGTGGACGTGGGGGCCAAGTCCCAAATCTACGAGATCATAAACGATTTGGCCGCCCAGGGCTACGGGGTCATCTTCGTGTCCAGCGACATGCCTGAGCTGCTGGGGGTCTCGGATCGCATCATGGCCATGCATGAAGGTGTGATCACCGGGGAGTTTCTGGCTAGTGAAGTTACCCAGGAAAAGCTACTTTTGGCCATCATGAACCTGGGCTAGGGCGCCGGCCAGAGAGTTTAATTGAAGGGATAAAGGCCTATGTCAAATGACATAAAACATTTTTTAAGGCGAAACGTTAGGGAAGTGGCTACGCTAGCCATAATCCTGGCCATAGTCGTTTTCGTTAACGCCAGATCCGGCGGGGCTTTCCTGACGCCCAGAAACATAAGCGACATGTTCACCGAGTCGGCCATACTCATTATCATCACCATGGGCATGATGATGGTCATCATTACCACGGGTATCGATCTATCCATAGGGGCCATCATGGCCTTAAGCGGCATGATCAGCACCACGGTCTTAAGCGCCCATATGTCCCTGGACCCCATGATTATAATTGGCATCGCCGTGGCCGTTGGCTTGGTGGCCGGGACCATAAACGGGGCCCTGGTGGCCTACCTGGGTATTTTACCCATCATCGCCACCCTAGGCACCATGAACGTTTTTCGGGGCTTAACTTACCTGGTTAGCGGGGGATCCTGGAATCTTCAAAAAAACATGTCCCGGGAATTTATGAACGTGGCCATTGGAACTAAATTTGGCCTTAACAACATGATTTTAATAGCCCTGGTCGTGGTGGTGGCCGCCCATTTATTTATGAATAAATACAGAGCCGGCCGCCGGATCTACGCCGTGGGCGATTCCGAGTCCTCGGCGGCCATTAGCGGCATTAAGGCCAAACGGGTTAAGCTCATGGCCTACGCCATTTTGGGGGCCCTCTCCGGTTTGGGCGGGGTCCTTTACGTTTGCAAGTACGCCGCCGCCCAAGGGGAAACGGCCATGGGTTATGAGATGAACGTCATCGCCGCCTGCGTTCTGGGGGGCGTGGCCATCACCGGGGGTTCCGGTAAGGTCATTGGCGCCGCCCTGGGGGCCATCTTACTTGGCATCCTAAATAACGCCCTGCCGCTTTTGAGAATCTCGCCTTTTTGGCAGGAAGCCATCCGCGGCCTGATTGTTTTGGTTTCCATCATCGCCAATGTCATCATTTCCTTAAACGTGACCAAAAGGTCGCTGGAAAGGAGGGCCCTGTGAACGACGCCCCCAAAAACCCAGGGCCCAAAAACCCAGGGCTCAAAAACCCAGGGCCCAAAAACCCTGGGCCCATGAAGCCTGGGCCCACCAACCAGGCCCCCAATAACCAAGCGCCTACCAGCCCAGCCCCCAATGGTGGGAGCCAAGCCCCTTTGGCCCAAAGACAGATCCTAGACGCCGTCGCCTTTGACCCCAAGCGCTTCTTTTTGCGCTGGGAGTGGCTTTTGGTCGTCCTGCTTTTGGCGGTAAACCTTATTAACTCAAACTTGTCGCCAAATTACCTGGTTTGGTCCAATATCATGGACGCCATTCGCATATACGCCGACAAGATGATCCTGATCTTCCCAATGATGATGATTATCTTAATCGGGGACATCGATATTTCCGTGGCCTCGACCATGGCCTTATCTGGCGTCCTTATGGGCGTTTCACACGCGGCCGGTTTGCCCATGCCCTTGGCCATGGTCTTGGCCCTACTAGTCGGGGCTATTTGCGGAACCATAAACGGACTTATTTTGGCCAAGTATCAGGAACTGGCCGCCATGATCGTGACCCTTTCGACCATGATCATCTACCGAGGCGTGGCCAGCGTCATTTTGGAGGACCGGGCCGCCGGGGCCTTCCCGGACTGGTTTAGTCACATTGGCTGGGGCAGCCTTTTTGGCCTGCCAGTCATATTGGTTTTTTTCTTTTTGGAGACGGCCGTTTTTATCTGGGTTATTCACTACACGGCCTATGGCCGATCCCTTTACGCCCTGGGCAATAACGCCGAGGCGGCCCGTTATTCTGGTATTGATTCCAAACGGGTCAAGGTCAGCCTCTTTGCCATCATGGGGGTTTTCGCCTCCATAGCGGCCATCTTCCTGGCCTCCAAAATGGGCAGCGTCAGGCCCAGCATGGCCAAGGGCTATGAGCTGGACGTCATCGCCATGGTCGTCTTAGGCGGGGTCAGTACCTCGGGCGGTCAGGGCCGGGTCATAGGCGTCTTTATCGCCGCTTTTATCATTGGCTTTCTTCGCTACGGTCTGGGCCTAATTAACGTGCCCTCGCCGACCATCCTGGTTTTGATCGGCTGCCTTTTGATAGTGGCCGCTTCCATCCCCAATCTAAAAAACCTCCTGGCCAGACGGGCTAAAGCCGTCCCCCAACCGTCACCATCAACTAAAGTCACGACCAGCCAGGCCGATGGCTAAAGTTATAAAAGCTTTAGGTTAACCGTAACCTCTATAGTCTAATCACTCTCAAAAATACTCGGAGAGGTAAAAAAATGAGAAAATTAAGCCTTATTCTAGCCACCCTGGTGGCCGCCCTTTTCCTTTACGGCTGCGGCGGCACGGACACCGAAAAGCCCACGGCCAGTCAAAACGCCCCGGCCGCCCAAGCTCCGGCGGCCGCCCAGGCCCCGGCCGCTCCGGCCGCTCCGGCCGCCGGTGATGAAGCCCCAGCCGCTCAGCCGGCCCCGGCGGCTGAGCCGGTGGTTTACGCTTTCGTTTCCAAGGACATCAATAACCCTTACATGCAAAAGGCCTTTGAGGGCTTTGAGGCCGCTTGCGCCGAGATGGGCGTCAAGGCTTTGTACAAGGGACCGGAACAGGCCACGCCCGAATCCCAAATCGAGGTCATCAATCAGCTGGTGGCCCAAAAGGTTAACGCCATTGTCATTGCCGCCAATGACGCCGACGCCTTGCGGCCGGCCCTGACCGCGGCCATGAAAAGGGGCATCGCCGTTGTCTCGACCGATTCGGCCGTAAACAAGGAAAGTCGTCTGGTTCACGTCCAACAGGCCGATCCAGAATTAATCGGTCGTCAGCTTATCCAGGCCGCCGCCGAGATGGTCAACATGGATGGGGGATTGGCCGTCCTTTCGGCCACGGCTCAAGCCACCAATCAAAACCTTTGGATCGATTGGATGAAAAAAGAACTGGCCGAAAATCCGGAAAAGTACGCTAAAACTCCCTTAATCAAGATCGCTTACGGTGACGACGATCCCACCAAATCAACCAGTGAGACCCAGGCCCTGCTTAAAAACGAAGAAATCGGCGTCATCATCGCCCCGACCACCGTGGGTATGCTGGCCAGCGGCAAGTATCTCCAAGACAATAAGTCCAAGGTTATCCTAACCGGCTTGGGCCTGCCTTCCGAGATGGCCCCCTTCATCGAGGATGGTACCTGCCCCTGGATGTTTTTGTGGAACCCGGTCGATCTGGGCTACCTTTCGGCTTACGTGGCTGAGGCCGCCGCCAAAGGTCAACTGACCGGCGCGGCCGGAGAAACCTTTTCGGCTGGCAAGATGGGTCAAAAAAGCGTGACCCCAGCCGCCGACGGCGGCACCGAGGTCATGTTGGGCCCACCCTACAAGTTTGACAAAGAAAACATCGCCCAGTGGAAGGCCATTTACTAAATCACCCCATCCAAGGCGCCCTAGCGGCGCCGAGGATGGGCCGAAGCTGAAAGGACCATTGAGAGCATGGGTATTTTGGACATTCCCATAATCGAGAAATTTATTCGCCTGTGCCAGGACGGCTGGGAGCTGGGCTGGCATGAACGTAATGGCGGTAATTTAACCTACCGTCTGGCCCCGGCCGAACTTGAGGCCGGCCGAGCTTTTTTGGGCGGCCCAGGCTCCTGGGTGGCCCTGGGCGTCTCGGCTAAGGCCCTGGCCGGTGAATATTTTATAACCACCGGTAGCGGCAAACACTTTCGTAACGTCAAGCATGATCCCGAATCAAATATCGGCCTAGTTGAGATAAACCAGGCCGGTGACTCCTACCGTATAGTCTGGGGCCTTAAGGGCGGGGCCGTCCCCACCAGTGAACTCCCCACCCATTTTCTAAATCATGCCGTCCGCCACCTGGCCTCAAAGGGACTCGATCGGGTCATCTACCACGCCCATCCGCCTAACCTTATCGCCCTAACTTACGTCTTGCCCCTAACCGCCCGGGATTTTACCCGGGCCCTTTGGCAAAGCGCCACCGAATGCTGCGTGGTTTTTCCGGCCGGAGTGGGCCTGATCCCCTGGATGATTCCCGGCGGGGCCGAGATCGCCCAAGCCACTTCCCAGCAAATGAAAGACCACGCTGCCGTGGTGTGGCCCCACCACGGCCTTTTTTGCTCTGGCCCCAACTTTGACGAGACCCTGGGCTTAATGCACACTATCGAGCAAGCGGCCAAGATTTTTGTCAAAGTCAGCTCGACTGGCCTCACCACCCTTTCCACCATCACCGATGACCATCTAAGGGCCATGGCCGCGGCCTTCAAAATCACCCTAAATGAATCCTTTTTAAATTAAGGCCCCCAAAGGCTCCATCACCCCTGCCCGCCAATCCAAGCCAGCCCCACGGCCATGAAAAAGGCTAGCCCTAAACGGGCT
>JAITJP010000123.1 GCA_031278835.1 Deltaproteobacteria bacterium | reverse complement strand
TGATTTTATTTTAGGCTTGGTTGATTTGTCCGAAACAAAAAACACTTTTAGAAAATTCCTTTATTGTCTAACTATCCCGTCTCCAGTCATCTCCGGAATTATCTTCAATCGTCATTTACCTAGAAACGACAAGTGTTTTTAGAAAATCCCCTGATTAGCTAATTATTTCGCGCCAAGTCAATCAACGAATTACCCACAATCGTCATTTTTCTAGAAACGACAGGTATTTTTGAAAAAATTTTACAATGGCAAATATTATTTATCCTGGTTTTTTAGATACCCGTCTTTGAACTTTCATTAGACCTGAATGGTCAAGCGTTATTAAAAAAAATTTTTATGGGCTGATTAGTTCGGTCCCCAGTAAATTAGAATTTATTTTACGACTGTTGATTTGCCAGAATCACCGAGCCTGTTTAGAAAAAAAATTCATTGGCTGTTTTTCGGTGAAAAGTTACTTGGGTAACAAACTTCATTGGTTATTTTACCAGAAACGACAGATGATTTTGTAATAAATTTTTTTATTGGTTCATTTTTGGTGACGAGTTGGTTGGCTAGTAGTCTTTCGAGAGTAAGTTTTAATAAAAATTTCAGTAAGTTTTGGGAGATCGGGAAGTTGTCATGTAAACATAGAAAAGGTGTGACTTTTTATCTTGGCTTACGAAAGTTGATTGAGCTTTGGTATTTTTTCGCGGCTGACCAAGGTTTTGTCTAAGGTTTTGGGCCCCTGATTTCGATGGCGGATTGGGAGAGAACAGGTCGTCTCAGACTTGTGGTTTAAAGGGCCGCATTGGGGCCCAGGGGCTGTTTGGAGGCCATGAGCCTAGGGAAGGGGCACCCGGGCCGGGCAAAGCCGCCTGGAGGCGATTTGGGGCGATTACGGGGCCATTGGGGCAGGGGCAGAGGTTGGGCCCTTGGGCTTAGCGGCCCGGAGCCATGGCCGGAGGGATGGCCATGGGGGAAAGGTCTGGGGAGCTATCGGGAGGGTTGATGAGAGGACTTGGGTTTTTGGGAGGGATTAAGGATTTGAGTGGCCAGCATGGTCAGGATGGCGAAAATAACCAGGCCGCCGGAGAGGATGTGGGCCCGGGCGTAGTTCATGTTTTCAACGTAGACATAGATCTGCATGGAAAGGACCCGGGTTCGGTTGGGGATGTTGCCGCCAATCATTAAGACCACCCCAAACTCGCCAATGGCGTGGGCGAAACTCATGATGCCGGCGGTTAGGAAGGCCGGGCGGGCTTGGGGCATGATCACGGTCAAAAAGGCGTCAAAGATGTTGGCGCCTAGGGTTGAGGCGGCTTCCAGGGGTCTCTCGCCCAGGGCCATAAAGGCGTTGGCCAGGGGCTGAACCACGAAAGGCATGGAGCAGATTACCGAGGCGATGACCAAACCGCTAAAAGTGAAGGGCAGAAGCTGCAGGCCCAGAGCCTTAAAAAGCTTACCAATGGGGCCGTGCGGGCCCATGAAATAAAGTAAGTAAAAGCCCATGACCGTGGGCGGCATGACTAGGGGCATGGTGGTAATGGAGGCCACCATGCGGCGCGGTAAGGTGTCTCGACGACTAACCCACCAGGCAATCGGGGTGCCGATGACTAGGCTAAAGCCCATGGTCCAGACGGCCAGCCGTAAGGAAATTTTAATAGTGGTGAGTTCGTCGGGGGTGAGGGCCAGGGACAAGGGTCAGCATCCGGTAGGGGGGCCACCCTCGGCCAGGTGACCGAGGGTGGGTGAACAGGTCAAACAGGATAGGTCATTTGGCGGGTCGGTTTATTTTACCCGTCCAGGGCACAAGGGCCGGCCAGATTCATGGCCAGACCCGGATCCCTAAAATGATTCAATCAGTCAAGCTTGTAACCAAAGGACAAGATGATTTCTTTGGCCTTGGGGCCCTTAACGTAATCGGCGAAAGCCTTGACCGCGGCGTTATCGGCGGCCGATTTTAAGATAACCACGTCTTGGAGGATGGGCGAGTATAGATTCGCCGGGACGATCCAACCCGAACCGCTGTTAAATTTCCCGTCTTTCCAAACTTGGGACTGGGCGACCAGGCCAAGTTCGGCGCTGCCGGTTTGAACGTATTGCACGGTCTGGCCGATGTTTTGGCCGATGACCAAGCGCTGCTCGGATTCCAGTTTGGACAACAGATCCCAGGCCCTAAGCAGTTCGTAGGCGGCCACGCCGTAGGGGGCCCTTTCCGGGTCGGCCACGGCCAGGTGCTCGTATTTGCCGGTTTTTAAGACTTCGCCTTTGTCATCGACGTAACCATCGGTGGACGACCAAAGCACCAAAGCCCCCTGGGCGTAGGTAAAACGGCTGCCAGGCACGGTCAAACCCTCGTCCTCGAGTTCTTTGGGGGCGATATTGTCGGCCGCGAAAAAGATACCAAAGGGGCTTTCGTTTCTAATCTGGGTGGCGAAAGAGCCCGTGGAGCCAAAAGACAAAACGGCCTTGTGGCCGGTGTCTTTTTCAAATTGCTCGGCGATTAGTTTGACCGGGGCTTCAAAGTTACTGGCCACGGCGCCATAAAATTCATCGGCCAAGGCCACTTGGGAAAATACGAAGGTGGCCATCACGGCCAGAAGAATAAAGATTCTTTTCATGTAACACCTAAAAATGGTTTTTGGAGAGCTTGGAAGGCCGCCAATCATTGATTGGCTTGGTCCAGGGTGAAAAAAATATGGGAGCAAAGGTCCAAAAAATAAGGTCAGCTTTATGACTTTACTTGGTTTCATTATTGGGGGTTGAATTGGTGGAAATGGAAAGGTTCTGGTGAACCAACGAAACATGACGAAAAATGACCAAACGAAGTAAAAAAAACTCAGGACGTAATGGTAGAGTGATTTTAATCCATTGTGGCGACCAGTGTCAAGCCTAGTTGTGGGGAAGATTTAGAATTTAAAGTCTAAGCAAGTATCATAACTGTAGATAAAAGTTTAAGTGATTTTGAAGCTTAAGAAGTAAAATTTTGTAATTTGTTAAATATTTAGAAATGAATGAAGGGCCGGGGAGTCCGGGGAACCGGAGGGCGTCTGGCGGGCAATTGGAGGGCACCTGGCGGGCCCTGGAGGGGGCCTGGCGGGGGAGTGGGCGGCCGGGCTGGTCACGATTGGTTGGGAGGGAATTTTCGTAATCAAGTGGCCGGCTGAATCATTTTTATTTGGTTTTAGTGGTCGAGAAGTGCTATATTTAGCCGCATGAGGGTTAATTTTTGTTTTGATTTTGGCGAGAATAGGGGAGGGCCTAGATGGATGACCAAAATTCTTTAACCGCGCAGGACGTGGCCAATCTGCTCAGGG
>JAITJP010000077.1 GCA_031278835.1 Deltaproteobacteria bacterium | reverse complement strand
TTCGTTGGTTTCATTGACCTGCCAAGCCATGGCCGCCAGTTCATCGATGGCCTCGGTGGTAAAATCAAGGACCACGCCTTCGGTGGACATGAGAGCCTGGTATTGCTTGATCAGGGCGTTTTGGGGTTCCTTTAAAATCCTCACAAAGTCTTCTTTGGTCAAAGAGGAAAGCTCCACCCTGATGGGAAAGCGGCCTTGAAGTTCGGGCATCAGATCGCTGGGCTTGGAGGAATGAAAGGCCCCGGCGGCGATGAACAAAATGTGATCGGTTTTAATCAATCCGTATTTGGTCATGACCGTGCTGCCCTCGACTAGGGGCAAGAGATCCCTTTGAACGCCCTCGCGGCTAACGTCCGGGCCATGGGAATGGCCGTTCTTGACACAGATCTTGTCGATCTCGTCAATAAAAACCAAACCCTGCTGTTCGACCCTTTTTCTGGCTTCTTCCACGACTTTTTCCTGGTCAACCAGATTTGAGGCTTCTTGCTGGGTTAAGATCTCCAAGGCCTGGGAGGCCGGGACCTTACGGCGATGGCTTTTTTTAGGCATAAAGGTGGCCAGGGTCTCGTTTATGTTTTTTTCCAAATCTTCCAAGCCAAAAGAAGCGAAAAGCTGCGGCCTTTGGGGGCTGGAGTCAACGCTAATCTCCACCATGGCATCGTCTAATTTGCCATCCTTGATCAGTTTTTTTAGCTTCTTTTTGGTGCTGGGAACTTCATTGCCTTCAATGACCGCCTGATTTCTTAGACTGGGAACCAGTAATTCGGCCAGTTTGTCCAAGGCGGACTCGGTGGCTTTGGCTAAATTTAGCTCAACCATCTCGTTTTTAACCATGCCCACGGCTTGCTCGATTAAGTCCCTGATGATTGACTCCACGTCGCGCCCGACGTAGCCCACCTCGGTAAACTTGGAGGCCTCGACTTTGATAAAAGGCGATTTGGTCAGCTTGGCCAATCTTCTGGCGATCTCGGTTTTGCCAACCCCAGTTGGCCCAATCATGATGATGTTTTTTGGGGTTATTTCTTCTTTGAGTTCCTCGGGGGCCACCAACCTTCGCCAGCGATTACGCATGGCGATGGCCACCGATCTCTTGGCCTTGGCTTGGCCGATAATGAAACGGTCTAGTATGGAAACTATGACCTTGGGGGTGAGAGAGAGGGCGTTGTCAGAGTTGATACTCAAAGAGGCCTCAGGTGAATCGCTCTTTTCTAGGATATTCATTTTTTTCGTTCCGGTCGCCACTTCCAGCGGCCTCCTAAAGATGGCTCGCTATCGAGGCCAAAAAAATGGCTATCGATAATCGGGTAGGGGTTAAAACAAAGCTCTGACCATGATAACCAAGATTCATGGTCAAAAAAAACAATCCTGTTGACCAAAAATTTTCCAAGCCTGGCTGGCCCCAGGCCCCCAAACACCTAGGGGTTAACGGCCTCCAGGGTTTCCAAGGTCAAATTGTCATTGGTGTATAGACAAATGCCGGCGGCGATTTTTAAGGCTTCGCTGGCGATTTCTCCGGCCGAGAGATCTTGGGAATGCTTGATCATGGCCTTGGCCGCGGCCAGGGCGTAAAAACCGCCGCTGCCGATGGCCAGTAAATTATCGTCCGGTTCGACCACGTCACCGTTGCCGGAGATTAAAAACATGTGCTTGGCGTCGCAGGTGACCATCATGGCCTCCAAGCGCCGTAAAATCTTATCGGTTCTCCAGCTCTTGGCCAGTTCCACGGCCGCCCTAATTAAATTTCCCGAATACTCGGTCAAGCGCTTTTCAAAGTGCTCCATGATGGAAAAGGCGTCGGCCGTGCTTCCGGCCACGCCGCAAATAATCTTGTCCTGATAAAGACGCCTAACTTTACGGGCCTTGGTTTTTAAAACAACGTTTTGAAGCGAAACCTGACCGTCGCCGCACACGGCCACCTGGCCATTATGCCGGACGGCGATGATGGTGGTTCCTTGAAACTGTGGCAGCATTAAGGCTCCTTAATTAAAAAATAAAAAATCGCCGTGACCTGGCCCTTAACCGCGGCCAAGATCAATACCAGCCCCATAACTCTCTAGAGCTCTGGCTTAAGCAAAAAAGTCAAGCCAACCAGGTCAGTAGGTCAGCCCTGGGCCACCGGCCCATTTTTTTTAATGACCGCCGGTCATTTAAAAACCGCCGGTTCTTCAATAACCGTTGGTTTTTTTTATAACCACTGGTTCTTGCCCGGCCAGTTCTCTTTCGACCAGGTCCCCTAAGGCTTTTTTTTCTTCCTCACTACTGGCCGGATCGTCCAAAATGGCCCTCGGGTGGGCCAGATAAGCCTTTTTCAAAGCGGCTAAATTTAAATGAGTGTATCTCTCGGTGGTGGCCAAGCTGGCGTGACCCAGCATTTCCTGGATGGCCCTCAGATCGGCCCCGGCTTCCAACAAATGGGTGGCAAAACTATGCCTTAAGCCGTGAACGCTAATTTGATCCCCGCCCAAGCCAGCCGCCATTAGCCGTTTTTGTAAAATTCTGCGTACTTCCCTATCCCTCAGTCGGCCGCCCCTGACCCCCAAAAAAAGCGCCGCCAAGGCCGTTTTTTTAGCCGTTTTTTGGGCCGTTTTTTTAGACTGGTCAAGCAAACGTTCCCTAATTTCTAGCCACCTGGAAAGGGCCTTTAGAGCCGGCTGGCCCACCGGAACCAACCTAGCCTTTCCGCCCTTAGCCAATCTAACCATGACCCTGGCCGCCTCAAAATTAATATCAGCCAAGTCCAGCCCGACCAGCTCGCTAACCCTTAAGCCCGAGGAATACAATAGCTCCAATAGAGCCGTGTCCCGGGCCGCCACGGCCTCCCGAACTTTGTCCTCCCAGCTTAAGGGTAAGCCGTCTGGGTTTAAATTTTCCTGGCCCCCGCTGGCCCCAATTTCATCCCCAGCTTCCAAAGCCTCCCGGGCGGGCAAGTCCAAAAGGTCCTTGGTCTCGGCCGTGGTTAAAAATCTCGGCTTTGGTTTTACCACCTTGGGGCCCTTGACTTTTAAAAAGGAGGTGTCTTTGATTAAGCCCTTGCGCTGATAAAATCGATAAAAACTCCGCACGGCCGAAATGGCCCGGGAAATTGAGGCGTTAACTCGGCCGCCTTTAAGCTCAAACATAAACTCCTTAAGGTCATCCCGAGAGGCGCTAAAATAATCCTGGCCTCGTTTGGCCAATAAGTCAGTCCACATGGCCAAATCAAAGCCATAAGCCTTAATGGTGTTTTCGGAAGCGCCCTCGATTTCCCTTAAGTGTTTAAGGTATATATCCACCTCATTACCGATTGTCAAGGGGGGCCTCCCTATCTCCGCCCAGCTAAAAAAAACCGAGGGCGAAAAAAAAGACCAAATTAAGTTCAAGCTTAGCAAAGCCCCTGGTCAAATCATCAAGCCCTCTGGCCCCAATGGTCAGCCCCTCTCTCAAACTAAGGCTAAAAAACTCTAGGCTTTGGCCGGGATGATAGGTTGACGGTGGGTGTAAACGCTGTCATCCAAAACCAGCTGTCTGGCTAGGCGGCTGGCCGGGTTAATGGCCAAGGGGCCCAACAAATTAGCGGTCATGTCTTGGGGGCGACCGGCTGGAATGGTGACAATGGCAAAAAGGGAAATGTCGCCGCTCTTGGCTTTGAGCTCATCGTAAAGGCTCTCAGGCAAGGCCGGGTTGTAATCTTCCTTAAATAGAACGGGATTAACCAAGACCAAGGCCAAGGTGGGATCGTCTAAACTCTGGAGCCAATAAAAGGGCGCGTCGG
>JAITJP010000011.1 GCA_031278835.1 Deltaproteobacteria bacterium | reverse complement strand
CTGAACGGCCCGAAGCTTGGCCGCGGCCACCATGTTCATGGCCTTGGTCAGTTTTTGAGTCTGCTTGACGGCCGAAATGTGCCGCTTGATGTCCTTGAGGGAGGCCATCTTAACCCCTTGGTTTATGGTTTTTCGCTAAAATTCTCAGCCCCAGGCTTGGGCCAAAACCGGCCAAAGCCAACTTGACCGCTTTTGATTTGGGGCCAAATTTGGGCCTTTAGTTGGAAGCGGCCTCAGCCGGGGCTTCTTTTGGGGCCAAATTCGGGCCTTTAGTTGGAAGCGGCCTCAGCCGGGGCTTCTTTTGGGGCCGTTTTGGGGGCCTCGGCGCTTTGGCCGAAAATATCGGCAAATTCATCCAGGGCGGCCCGTATCTTGGCCTCGAGATCGGCCGAGATGTCTTTTTTGTCTTTGATCTCGTCAAAAATGTCCTGGTGCCGGGACTCGATAAACTCCAAGAGCCTTTTTTCGTAATCCAGGACCGAGGAGACCGGATACTTGTCCAGATAACCCCTGGTCCCGGCAAAGAGCACCACCACTTCCCTTTCGGCCGAAAGGGGTTGAAACTGGGGCTGTTTTAGTAACTCAACCATGCGTTGGCCGCGGTTAATCTGATTGAGAGTGGCCTTGTCTAGATCAGAGCCAAACTGAGCAAAGGATTCCAGCTCCCTAAACTGGGCCAAATCCAGCCTCAGATTGCCGGCCACCTTGCGCATGGCCTTGGTTTGGGCGGCCCCGCCCACCCGGCTAACCGAGATGCCCACGTTAATGGCCGGACGCACTCCGGAGAAAAACAAGTTGGGCTCCAAAAACACCTGGCCATCGGTAATGGAGATGACGTTGGTGGGAATGAAGGCGGAAACGTCTCCGGCCTGGGTCTCGATAACCGGCAGGGCCGTCAGCGAGCCGGCCCCCAACTGATCGTTTAATTTGGCGGCCCTCTCCAAAAGCCTGGAGTGGTTGTAAAAAATATCTCCGGGATAGGCCTCGCGGCCCGGGGGGCGCCTTAAAAGTAGGGACACTTCGCGGTAAGCCACGGCCTGCTTGGAAAGATCATCGTAAATGATCAGGGCGTGACGACCGCGATCTCGGTAGTATTCGCCCATGGAGGCCCCGGCGTAGGGAGCGATGTATTGCAAAGGGGCCGGGTCCGAGGCGTTGGCGGCCACGACAATGGTGTATTCCAGGGCCCCAAACCTTTCCAAATTAGCCACCACCTGGGCCACCGTGGATTTTTTCTGACCAATGGCCACGTAAATGCAAACCACGTCCAGGCCTTTTTGGTTAATGATGGCGTCAACGCAAATGGCCGTCTTGCCAATCTGGCGATCGCCAATAATCAGCTCTCGTTGGCCCCGGCCAATCGGGGTCATGGCGTCAATGGCCTTGATGCCGGTGTAAAGGGGCTCATGGACCCCCTTTCTGGCCACGATGCCCGGGGCCACCACCTCGATTCTGGCAAACTCCTTGGTGTCGATGGGGCCCTTACCGTCAATGGGATTACCGACCGAATCGACCACCCGGCCCAGTAAGGCGTCGCCAACCGGGACCTGGGCGATGCGCCCGGTCCTTTTGACCAGGTCGCCTTCCTTGATGTGGGCCACGTCACCCATGACGGCCACGCCGACGTGCTCGGCCTCAAGGTTTAAGACCATGCCCAGGATGCCACCCGGAAACTCCAATAGCTCCATCGCCATGGCTTTTTCGACGCCGTAGACCATGGCCACGCCGTCGCCAACCGACAAGACCGAACCCACTTCGTCCAGCTCGACTTGGCGTCCATATTCCTTGATTTGAGACTTGATGATTTGGCTTATTTCATCCGCTTTGATGGGCATGGTTTAAGGGTCTCCTTGAATATCCGAAAAATTACTCAAACAAAAGGCGAAAAAACAATTCCTAACTGACCTTAAAAACCTCCCTCTGGGGCGCTTTTTTAAAAGCCGCCTTTAGAGGGCCCCGGCCAGTTTCTGGCTCAGGCGCTTAAGTTGGGTCTTAATGCTGGAATCGACCACCAGATCGCCCAAACGGGCCACCAGGCCCCCGATAATGGTGTCATCGATTATGACCTCAAGTTCCACCTTGGCCCCGGACATGATGTTGAGGGCCCCCTTGATGGCCGAAACTTGACTGTCGGTCAGGGGGGCGGCCGTGGTCAAAGTACCCCTCATCAGGCCTTCCCGCTCGTCACAAAGCTCTAAATAGGCTTTTTTGATGGGCTCAAGCAAATTAAGGCGGCCTTTATCGAAGAGAAGTTTGACAAAGTTGGCCACGATCAAACTTAGGGAACTTTTTTCCAAGATGGCCAAAAGGGCCTGGCGCCTTTGTTCCCGGGCATAGAAAGGCGAGGTTAGGGCCAACCCGACCTCCCCGGTGGCCTTAAGGGCTTGGCTAAAGGAGTCCAGCTCGCTCCCGTAAGCTCGGTAAAGGCCGTCCTCTTGGCCCAGAAAAAATAAGGCTTTGGCGTAGCGCTTGGCTAGAATATCAATCATGGTCGGTCTCCCAAAAGCCTAGTGTTTTCTGGCCGGAAGTTTGACGACTTTATCGACAAACTCCACCACCAAACGGCTCCGATCGGAGTCGGTAATTTTTTCAGCCAATTCTTTTTGGGCCAAATTCTGGGCCAATTGGCCAATCTCGGCCGTTAATTTCTGACGGGCCGTCTTAATTTCAAGTTCCATGGCCGCCTCGGCCCGCTGGATGATGATCTGGGCCGTTTTTTGGGCCTCGGCGATGATTTTGTCGCGCTCTTTGACCCCGTCCCTTTCATACTGGCCCAAAATACCCAGGCGCTCTTGGCTGAGCTGGTCAAGCTGACGGCGCATGGCCTCGGTCTGCTCGTCAAGGTTTCGGGACTGGGTCTCCAGATACTCCAAGGTCCTGGCCAGGTTTTCCCGGCGACCGGAGAAATAATTTTTAACCGGTTTACGCAAAAGAACATACAAAAGGGCCACGTAGACGATGAAATTTATGACCCTATACAGAAAATCTCTCCATCTCTCGGGGCTGTAACCGCTGGTTTCTGAGCCCTCCTGGCCGGAACTCTCCGAGGCCAAAGCCGGTTTGGCCAAAAGGGCCCCTTCCGAAATCAGCCAAAAGGAACCCACCAGGGCCAGGGCCGCCCAGGCCAAGATCATGGTCATGGCCAGGGCCTTAGCCATGGCCTTAGGCCCGACCTTAAGGCCGGGCTTGGAAAGGCTGGAGAAAATTTTTCTTAAACGCTTCATTTTTCGCCCTTTACCAGGAGCCGATAATTTTAAATCCAAAAACCATCGAATCAAAGCGGCCAGATAAAAAAAGCCCTAACGAACCTGCCGTCGGGGCTTGCTATAAAACCAAGCTCAATTTTCCGCTTCGACTTCGCGGCCAAGAAGTTTGTTGACCAGATGGTTGGCCAAGTCCTGAGCCTCGGATTGCAGTTCGGCCCTGACCTTTTCGACCTGAAGGTTGATGGCCTCTCTGGCCAATTCAATTTTTTCGGCGGCCTGTTTTTGCGTTTCTTCCAAAATCTCGGTCTCTTTGGCCTGGCCCTGCTCTTTCAATTCTTTTTGGGCCTTAACGCCTTCCTGGAGAACCTCGACCCGAAAACGCTCTTGCTGGGCCTGGCCTTCTTCCAACCTGGTCTTGGCGATTTGGGCGTTAGTTTTAAGGTTTTCGATTAACTCATTACGAGAACTCATGAGCTTTCGTAGTGGTTTGTAGAAAATTATGTTTAGGACCACCATCAGTATTAGAAAATTAGCCA
>JAITJP010000491.1 GCA_031278835.1 Deltaproteobacteria bacterium | reverse complement strand
CTCCGGTCTTGAGGAAGTCCGTATGGCCTTTGACGCCGAGGCCTTGGATCTGCAGGCCAAGATCATGGTCAGGGTTGACAAGCAATTGGTTGAAACCACCACCGGCCGGGTGCTGCTCTACGAGATCATGCCCGAGCAGATCGGTTTCCACGAGATCAATAAGCTCATGAAGAAAAATGATCTAAAAAACCTGATCGCTCACTGCTTTAGGCTCTGCGGCCCCAAGGACACGGTCCTATTGGCCGACAAGCTTAAGGACTTTGGTTACATGTACGCCACCAAGGCCGGCATCTCCCTGTGCATTTCCAACATGATCATCCCCAGCGAGAAGTTCAAGATCATCGCGCAGGCCCAGGTCACCGTCAACGAATTTGATGACCAGTATAAAAACGGCCTGATCACCGAGGGCGAAAAGTACAATAAGGTGGTCGATATCTGGACCAATGTCTCCGACCATGTAGCCAACGAGATGATGAGGGAGATCCAGGAGACCAAGATCGAAGGTATCTCGCCGGAAAAGGCCGGCCCCTCGGGCTTTAATCCCATCTTCATGATGGCCGACTCGGGAGCCAGGGGTTCCAAGGACCAGATGAGGCAGCTGGCCGGGATGCGCGGCCTAATGGCCAAGCCCACCGGCGAGATCATCGAGCAGCCCATCACGGCTAACTTCCGCGAGGGCCTGACCGTTCTTCAGTACTTCGTTTCCACCCACGGCGCCCGCAAGGGCTTGGCCGACACGGCTTTGAAGACGGCCAACTCCGGTTACCTAACCCGAAGATTGGTGGACGTGGCCCAAGACAGCATCATTTTGGAAAAAGATTGCGGCACCTTGGATGGCATCGAGATCGAGGCCTTGAGGGATGCCGGCGAAATCATCCAGCCCCTCTATGAGAGGATCTTGGGACGCACGGCCCTTTTTGACATCCTCTCGCCCATCGATGGCACGGTCATCGTGGCCGCCGGGGAGGAGATTGGCGAACTTGAGGCCCAGGCCGTTGACAAGTCCGGTCTGGATAGGGTGCTGATTCGTTCGGTTTTGACCTGTCGGGCCCGCCGGGGCGTCTGCGCCAAGTGCTATGGCCGGGATCTGGCCGACGGCAAACTGGTCGATATTGGCGAGTCCATCGGCATCATCGCCGCCCAGTCCATTGGCGAACCGGGCACTCAGCTGACCATGAGAACTTTCCACATCGGCGGCACGGCTTCCCGTCGGGCGGCCCGGAACGTCATTTCGACCGATCTCCAAGGCACTCTGGAATTTTCGCCCGACATTCGCTTGGTTAGAACCGTTAATAACGAACTGGTGGCCATGAGCCGTAAAGGCGAAATCATCATCCGTGACCAAAACTCCGTGCCCAGAGAGCGTCACGAACTGGTCTACGGGGCCCACATCAAACTCCAGCCTGCCGTGCCGGGACTCTTGGCCCTGCCCGAACCGCCGCCGGAGAAACTAAAGCCCAACCAGTTAACCGAGGCTTCCAAGGAACTAAGGCTTTTGGCTTCAAAGATCAAGACCGAAAAAGACAAAACCCAGTTGGAAGTCCACCGCGACGCCTTAAGGGAACTGATGGGCCGGGTTCGGGCCTGGGGTCTGTCCATGAACCTGGTTGGTCGAGACAGTATGTTTACCGACGAGGCCTGGAACGACCCCATCCATAAGGAAGTCGGCAAAGCCTGGGTTTTGGCCTTTGAGGCTTACATCCAAGCCCAAAAGCTCCTTTTTGAGTATGAGCTTAAAAATCCGGCCGACATGGAGCGTCTGGCTAGAGACTTCCACTTGAAAATCCAGAGCAAGAGTGAGTTCGTTGAGTGGGATCCCTATACCAGTCCCATCCTAACCGAGGTGACCGGTTACGTGGCCTTTGAGGACATGGAAGAAGGCAAGAGCATGACGGAGAAGGTCGACGCCAAAACTGGCAAGAAGTCCAAGGTGGTGATCGAGTCTAAGCAGGCCGACACCCGGCCCCGCATTAAGATTACCGACGATTACGGGAAAACCCTGTCCAATTCTAAGGGTTCGCCGGCCGTCTATCAGTTGCCGGTCAACGCCATCTTGATGACCGAAGAACGGACCCTGGTCAACGCCGGGGACACCCTGGCCAAGATACCCAGAGAAACCACCAAGACCAAGGACATCACCGGCGGTCTGCCTAGGGTGGCTGAACTCTTTGAGGTCAGAAAACCCAAGGAAGTGGCCGTCATCAGCGAGATCGACGGGGTCATCTCCTTTGGCCGTCAGGTTAAGGGTAAACGCAAGATCATGGTTAACCCGGAATTTGGCGATCCCAAGGAATACCTTATCCCCAAAGGTAAACACGTCACCGTCCACGAAGGCGATTTCATCAAGGCTGGTGAGTCCCTGATGGACGGGGCGGCCAACCCCCACGACATCCTCTCCATCAGAGGGGTTAAGGACTTGGCCAAATACCTGGTCGATGAGGTCCAGCAGGTCTACCGGCTCCAGGGCGTCAAGATCAACGACAAACACATCGAGGTTATCGTCAGACAGATGCTGCGCAAGGTCAAGGTCAAGGCCCCGGGCGACACTGACTTCCTAATTGGCGAGATAATCGATCGCCAGAAGTTTGAGGAGATTAACCTCCAGGTCCAAAGCGAGGGCAAAACGGCCGCCGAGGCCGAACCCCTCCTCCAGGGCATCACCAAGGCCTCCCTGTCCACCGAGAGCTTTATCTCGGCGGCCAGTTTCCAAGAGACCACCAAGGTCTTAACCGAAGCCGCCGTGGCCGGAAAGGTCGATTACCTGATGGGCCTAAAGGAAAACGTCATCATGGGGCGCCTGATCCCCTCGGGCACGGGCCTGCTTAAGTACCTAAGCGACTTCAAAAAGGAACAGACCACCGAGGCCCTCTAAAAACCAACAAGGCCCCCAAACGGGGGCCTTTTTAGTTTTGGATTATTTTGACCTGAGAGTCTTCCCAAACGGCCCGGTAAAGGCCCCTAATCGGCCCTCAGAGGCCCGGCCAAGCCAAAATAGCCGTTAGTACACCCTCCCAGGGCTCTGTGGGCCTCTCAGGCCCCCTGAGCGGGCCTGTTCTTAAAAGGGCGCCCCCAGTCCTAAAATAGTCGGTTTAGGGCCTTTAAGGGAGGCTGGGCTTGATTATTAGCCTCTCCAGGCTTTGGGCCAACTCGTTTTTAAACTCATTGGAGTAAAAGCTGTTATGTCTGCACAAAGCTTAAAAAATCATACTCGGTAGTATATTCTTTAAGATCATTTGAAATAGCTATTAGATTGTTCATTGAGTCTTCCTTATAAACGCCAAGGTAAAATAAATACTTTATTTTTAGTCTATCAGCAACTATTTTATCAATAAACACAAAATATTCTTCTTCTAGGCTATATGATACTCCAACGACTAGCTTAATATCGTTTACAATAAAAACCTATTTTAATAAATCATCAATCTCTCTTTCTATTTGCCTCATATTATCTTCTTAAATAGTTAAAGTCCTAAAAAATTAATCAAGCTTATGGCCAGCCCAGAGAGAAAAAAAACTCTGGCCCACACTCTGCCCCACACTCTGCCCCAGCTTGGGCCAGCCCAAGCCACTCAAAGTTTCTTAGAACTGCCAATTATTTCACTAATTTCTTTGTCTGACTTTCCAATATCTTTTAAAAACTTAACCACGTAAGCTATCTCTTCAAAATTTAAGTCTTTATGACAAAAATAATTTATTTCTCTTTTATATTTTTTATATAATTTAAAATATTTAAGAAAACAATGACCATTAATGGAATATTCTTGCTCATGATTATATTTCTCAAAAAGACAATTTTTTTTTAGTGGATAATGTTTGAAAGTCTCAAAAATATAAGTATTAGATAATTTTTTTTGTTCTAAAGCCTCATTTTCATTGACTAAAGCCATATTTGGTTTGTTTATAATTAAAAACATTTTGGCTAGATTTTCATTAATAATACCTAAAGATTCAAATAAATCAGATAAAGAACTATAAAAATCACTTGTTATATTGTCTAATTTTACTTTAGATATAATTAAATCAAATATTTCCAATTCTTTCTTACTTATTTGTTCAAAACAATTAGAGATAAATAATAAAAAATCAGCTATTTCTAATTGTTTTTCTTTTATAGTCTCATTTATTTCAACTAAAAGTTCTCCATTACACTCTAAATAGTCTTTTCGCTCAGCAAAAATCTCTCTTATTTTTCCTAGGATTTCTTTTTTCTCAGCGATAATCTTGTCTATTTTCAGCAAAGCCTGACTTTTTTCCGGGCTTAAAGCCTGATTTTGCTTCAAATCTTCTTTAAGTTGGGCAAAATCTTCATTTTCTTTTTGCCCTGAATCTATAATTTTATTGATATTATTCTCTTCTTGCTGGTTCAAAGCATCATTTTTCTCAATCCTTTTAATGATAACAGGTAATGGAATTTTTACTGACATGGTAAAGCCTCTTTTTTTTAAATTTTAATTTAAT
>JAITJP010000490.1 GCA_031278835.1 Deltaproteobacteria bacterium | reverse complement strand
TTTTTTCTTATTTGATTTTTTTAGTTATTCTTTCTTTTTTTTATTTTTTTATATTAATAATTAATTGATTATTTAAACTTTTAATTATTAAGTTAAGTTAATGATTGGTCGATAAAATCCCTTTTATCGAGATTATTTGAAGTTGGCGCTCCGGTAAGGCGCCTTTGCCTTGGATTATCCCCGACGGGAATTGTGAGTAATCGAGCTCAACCAAAATGGAAAAACCCAGCTAGGACTTGGCTCATAGGTAAAAAAACCGATCAGCGCCTATGAGCCTTGGATGGCCCGGTGACCCCCGCTAAATATCTCTCCCCAATGCCTAAAGGCCATTTTTGGTCGCAAAGCCAAATCGGTTAACCTTGTTAGTTAATTTAGCGGGCTAACCAAGGCCAAAAAGTTTTTGGCTTAAACGACATGGGTAAGATCTTTGATCGGCCGCTAGCCACTAGGCTTATGGCTAAGATCTGTTCAAAAGGCCAAAAAATAACGACGTCGGGATTTTGGTGACAGGTCTTTTTTTGGCCTTGCCTCCTCTCGGCGTCGTTTAAAGTTCGGACCGGGCACCGCCCAGCGGGGCTTATTCAGAAGGTGGCCTGGTACCAGGCCACGCTTAGGGCCGCTTGGCACAAGAGAGCGATTTTAACTAAGGGTTCCCTTTTGGTGACGACTTTCAAAGTTTGAGTCAAAAAGGCCCGAACAAAAGCGAGTATGGTAAAAGCTCCGACTTTAAGAAGCTGACTTGAGGCTGCCCGTCTGGGCTCACCCTTAAAGGTTCTCGGGCTGGTCGTAAGCCTTTCCCTGGCTCCAAAGGGGTCGGCCAAATCGAGGTTTTTACCCCGGGCGCCGGTACTGGATTTAACCAAAACTGGCCCAGCCACCAGGCCCATGGCCCCCAAGCCGAAAAGGGCTGGGCCGCTTGAAATATAAAAATCACGGCTGAGTTTGGCAATCGTGATCATGGGGCTTTTGGTCAAAAAAAGGTCGGGGAAATATTGGCGCTCATCAAAGCCCGGTTCAAAGATGGCTCCAGTCCCGTAGGCCAGGGCCCCGCTCATGAGAGGCCTCAGGCGGCTTGCGGGGCAAAGAGTTTTGGCTTTGATGAAGGAGTTCATAGGGCTGGTCTTTATTTTCGAAGGCTAGGCCTTCGAGAAGCTGGTTTTGTTTTGGGTGAAAAGGCCCCAGGATCTGTCTCACTAGGCCGAGCTTTGATCCTCGTTTTGGGCTAGGTTAAGTAAAGCTCAATAAGATTTTGTATTCTTTATTGATTCTTGGCTAGGAAATAAGTTTTTAAATATCAAATTTTATCAAGAGGTTTGATAATTTTCGCCTTTGAGACGATTCGCTGGATCTTTTTTATTGTTTTTGGCATGTTAATCTGAGGAAATAGCCGTATCGTTCTATATGAGAAAAATTAGGAGCGATATTCGCCAATAAAATAAATTCTGGAGTAAAGGCTATTAATTCATTGGTTAATATCGTGTCAAAATTATAGGATGGTGACTTTTAAGTCAAGCCGTTTTCCCTTTAATCTGCTTGAAGGGCCCATTATCCTCGGAATCGACTAAGCTACAAAGCCTTACCGGTGGGCCGGGTGGGGGCTTGGTTAAAGCCTGGCCTAACTTAAAAACCTCACCTCTCTTCCAAAAGGCCCCAAATGGCCCCTTGAGGCCCTTGGCCAAGCGGGCCGGGTAGGGGGGTGGTAGAGCCTAGGGCTCTAAGAGGCTCTCAGAGCCCTAGGCGGCCGCTTATGGGTAAGCCGCGGGGCCACTTCGAACTTGCCCTTATGCCGGGCCTTAAAACAGGCCCGAGCGGGTTGAAAAACAGCTTATGGTTTTACTTTTTTACTTTAATTTATCTCTTTCTTTTCTGTATTAATAATTAGATGATGTTTTATTGGTTGAACTTTTTTGAATTCAATAAAGTTAAAAATTTAGCCTAAAATATAGCTTTTAGGATTTAAGTTTGGGGTTGGCGCTCCGGCGGGCCCGCATGTCATCGACAATTCTTTCGGCCAGTTTCAAGGCATCGAGCTCAACTATCATGGAGGAGCCCAGAGTTTTCTGGGTATCCTGGGAAAAGAAGTTGGTTAGAGCCAAGGAGCCTTGGATGGGGGCGTAGACCGAATGATAGGAGTTTAGCCCCAAAAGGCGAAAAGCCGTGGCGGCGGCCAGGCCTTTTTCGTTTGACCATTCTGGGCTGGCAAAGGCCAAAGGCATGTCTTTAAGATCTGAGCCGAGCGTATCGGCCAGGGTCCGGAAAAGAACCGAGGCCCTGGCGTTATCAAGGCACTCGCCCATGTGCCAAACCGGCGGTAAGTCACCTAAAAAAGCCTTAAGTCCGGGGCCGGCCAGCTCACCGGCCTTGGCCTGGAGAAAGCCAAGCTTTAAAAGCGAAAAGGAAGCGCAGCCGTTGGTGACCACCAAAACGTCTTTGGCCATCAGGGCCCGGCATAGCTCCACCACGTTTTTTTCATAAATGACCCTGGGATTGTTGCAACCCACTAAATTAACCAGCCCGACGAGTTGCCCAGACCTTAAGGCCTCAGCCAGGCCCTTTAGGCGGTCGGGCCCGATGTTTTCCAAGGAAAAACCTATTTCCCCTTGGATCTCGTAAGGCGGGATGTGGGTGGGGACTTCTCGCCTGGCGGCGAAACTTTCAAGGCCCCTAAGAAGGATCTTTTTGGCTAGCTCGGTTGACTGGGCTAGGTTTGAGTGATCGTGGTCATAGCCAATATGTTCGGCCCCGGGCAGTCTAGCCGAGTCGCTGGTGGTCACGACCGTGGTCTTAAAACAGCGGGCTAGGTCCATAATCGAGGGAAAGACGTCTTGGATGTCGGCCACCCAGAGATCCAAAGCGCCGGTGGCCAAAACACACTCGGCCCCCACGGCGTTTGATAGGGGAATCACCCCGCCATATCGGTACATGGCCGACAAGCCCGAACAGCAGATGCCGTAGAACTGGATGCCTTGGGCCCCGCTTTTTTTGGCTAGGTTAATCATTTCCTCGGTTCGGCCCAGCCGGACGATCTCGCTGACCAGGAGCGGGGAGTGCCCATGAACGGCGATATTGAGGCTACCTTTCTCAAGGGCGCCCAGATTGACCTTAACCGAACTTCTAACTGGCAGCCCAAGAAGTCCATCCATGGCGATGTTGGAACCCATGACGCTACTCCAAGCGTAGGCCAAACCGCAGCGATGAAACTGTTTCATGACGTTTGGCCAGTCGCCGTCCGTGCCGGGCGAGCTCCGGTGGTAGGCCTCAAAAACCTCGTGGTAGGCGCTTATGGGCAAAATATCCAATTCTTTCCAGACCTTTTGCCTCTCCGGCGGGGCCAGGGCGGCCAAGGTCCGGTGCGGCCCGGGATTGGTCCTGGAAATATCCTCCAAAAGGAGGTCGGCCAAGTCCGCGGCCACCTCCCTGACCTGGCGGCCCTCAACCTCTATGCCCAAGCGCCCGGCCATGGCCAGGACTTTCTTGCCCCCAGCGATGGAAATATTTAAACGACCTTCAGCCGCCGCCTTAAGGCCCAACATGACCTCCCGGCCCCTAGCCCCGTGGGCCGCGGTTCCAGCGGCAATCATGCGCAAGAGATTTCTGGCCACGATCAAATCAGCCTCGGCCCCGCAACTGCCTCGGGGGCTTTTTTTGGTAATTTTGCAGGGACCCATGATACAGATTTTGCAACAAATTCCGGCCAAACCAAAAGTACAGTGAGGCTTTTGCTGATCGAAGCGATCAAAGACCGTCTCTAGGCCCAGGCTCTCCATATGCCGAAGCATTTCAGCCGAGGCCGGGTCCGGGGTGCCCTCGATGACTTCCTTTTTGGTGGGGAAACTTTTCCTATATTCGGCCACGGCTTGGTTGTAGTCGTCAAAAGCGCCCCCGTGGGAATCATGGTGTGAATGTTTATCATTGTCCTGGCACATGATATTTTTTCCTAATCAAGTAGAGAATCATTATCATATTAGACAATGATATTAGAGATTATAATAAATTAGTTTACTAGTTTTAAGGATCAACCAAGTTAAATTCTTTAATCGGCCGCTATCAAAAAAAATTTTACGACCAAGAACCTATCGAAAGGCCAAAAAAAACGACCTCGATATATTGGTGGTAGGTTTTTTGGCCATGCCTCCTTTCGAGGTCGTTTAAAGTTCGGACCGGGCACCGCCCAGCGGGGTTTACTCAGAAGATGGCCTGATACCAGGCCCCGGTTAGGGCCGCTATCGGCCAGGAGGTGATTCCATCTAGCCGTTCCTTTTTGTTAACGGCTTTCAAGGAAGGGCTTGGGAAAAATTTCTTGTCATCAAAACCAGGTTCAAAGAGCGCCCCGCCCTGGTGGGCCATGGGGCGGCTTCCCAGAGTAGTCCGGCCTCTGAGGCGGCTTGGGCATTTGGCTTTGATGAAAAATTTCATGGGGCAGCGATTTGTCTGACGATCCCTTAGGGCATCTGGTTTTGTTTTGAATGAAAAAACCAAGCAGCTAGCTCTCGGCCGAGCTTAGATCTTTCTAAACTTCTCTTTGATAAGCCAGGCCCAATCAGCTTGTCGGCTTGGCGGCTTGACCCTGGGCGACAAGCTGATTGGGCAAGTTCTGGTACTGGCCCCTCAGCTTTGGTGGGGGAGGAGCGCCTAAATGGCCAGCTCACATTGGGGCCCATAAATCACTAACAAGATTATTTCCAAGGCCCGGGCATGGCTAGTTTGGCTTAGCCAGCTTTAAATTCTCGGTTACAAAAAAGCGCTGTCCAGAAAGGT
>JAITJP010000483.1 GCA_031278835.1 Deltaproteobacteria bacterium | reverse complement strand
GATTTCATGGTTAAGGTCAATTTGTGCCGATTATTTAGCGAAGTATTAATTTAGCGCCTAAAAAATACTCCCCGCTTTAACAAAGGTCATGGCCTAAGCCAAAAAACCAGTCCCCTGCCCGCCCCCAAAAAAATTTTCTCCAAGCCGGGATGGCCAGAGATCTGGCTTACCCAAAAGCGGGGATCTGACCCCCTCAAAAAAGGCCCCACAATCGGTCAAATTTGGCCCGTGTCGCTCTTGGAAAGGCAGATGGGTACAAATATGGGGTCCGGGCTTTAAAAAGGCCTCTGGGGTCAAATTAGACCGTTTCTCGAAAAAAAAATGAGCCGCAAAAAACGCTTAAAATTTTGGCCCAAAATAAATGGGTAAAAACTTGGTTTGGAAAAAAAATCCCGGGCTGGTCTGGCCAAAGGTTGGATTGGCCAGGAAAGTAAAGGCCAGCCCATGAACAGCCACCAGAAGCCCACTAACCCGGGTTAGTGTGATTCTGGGGGCTGGTTATCCGGCCAGTGGAGTTTTTTTCGATCCGGGTCGTAGATGACCGGGGTCAGGTTGGAATATTTGCGATCAGTAATGGAGACAAAGACGGCCCCGCCAATGTAGGGCTCCACGGCGGTGATGTTTTTCATGGGCGTAGCCAGGATCATTTGGAAGCCAAGTTTTTTAAAGATTTCCAAGGCGATGATGGTTAGCTCGTGGTCGATTTTGTCAAAGGCCTCATCGAAGACCACGGTGCCAAAACGGGGGTAGCCGTAAGTCTTACCGCCCAGCTGATAGCGCAGAGCGGCGGCCAGGCAAGTCGCGGCCAGCTTTTGGCGCTGACCCCCGGATTTACCGGCCCCGCTTCGATAGGTCTCGATCTCGGTTCCGCTTTCGTCCAGTTCCCGGCCGTAAAACTCCACGTGACGGCGCACGTCCAAAACCCGATCTCGCCAACTGACCTTGTCTTTGTCGGAACTTGACAGATCAATTACCAGCTTTTTGAGGATTTTAAAACGCTCTTCGTCTTGGGCCGGATCCTCGTCATGGATGTTGGCACTGATTTTTTTAAGATCGTCTTTGAATTCATCCAAGTCCTCAACCCGCTTGACGGTAAGCCTTAGGTTCAAATAAGTCGACTGTCCGGAGACTTTGTTGAAAGGCACCCCGGCCAGACCTTGGTTAACGATATCCATGCGTTTTTTTATGGACTGGAGCTCATTTCTTAAGGAAATCGAAAGCGCGGCGGCGTTTTGTTGACTGTGCTCGCGTAAAAGTTCTTTAAACCTCGACTGAACCTTAGGTAGACCGTCTCGCTCCAAGGCCTCATAAATTTTTACGTAATCTTGGGCGTAGGTCAATTCCGGTTCCAAGTCGAGAGAATCGCCCGGCCATCTGAAAATAAATTCTTTGAAAGAACCAAAAAGCTTGGCCTCGGCCTCGGCTTGTCTTTTTTCCCACTCGTTTTTGATGTTATCAAGTTCGTGGCCCACCTTGGCGGTAAACTCGTTAATATTTTTTAGATTTAAGGGCCCATGGGCTGAAAAATGTCTAAATAACTTGGCGCTGTTGTCTTCGTTTAGAAAGGGAGAAAACTCATTAAACAAGATTTTGTTTAATTCAGCGGAAAGTTCTACGGTTCTGGTCCTAATGTGGCTTTGATCAAAATCTAATTTGTTCTGAAGTTTAATTAGATTGTTAAGATCCTGCTGAGTGGCCTCTATCTTGGCTTTTAGGTTAAAAATATTTTTTGACTTTTTTTGTACCCGTTCAATTTTTTCATCCAAAGCCCTGATGCGCTCGTTTAGATCGGCCGCGTCAATGGCTTCCCAGGAAAAGGACAAAATAAGCTCGCAAGCTTTGGCTTGCTGGTCAAGTTTTTCGGTCAAGCCGGCGTTGGCCTTGAGCTTGGTTTCCAAAGTGGCCAGTTCCAAGCGCTGTTTTTCCTCGATTTCGATAAAGGCGGCCATTTTTCGTTGGTTGTTAAAGCCCAATCGAAAGCCTCGAACGTCATTTAAGGGCAGGAGATCGTCCTTTTCGTGAAGCTCGCCGTCAAACTTTACCAAGCCCTCCGAGGTCAGGGCGGCGACGTTGGCTCTAAAAGCCTCCAGAGAATCAACACACAATAAGTTTAACCGCCTGAGTATTTCCACGGCCACGACCTTTTCGAAGGGCCCGGGTTTGATGTCAAGTTTACCCAAAAGCGAAGTTGAGGCGGCCTTGGCCGGCACGGGAAAATTCATGGGAATTTTGGAAACTTTCAAAAACGACAAACGGCCGCCCACCGGGCCTTCGTTGGCGTATTTGACCACTTTCTCATAGTGTTCCTCGGGCACCAAGATGGCCGTGGCCAAGCGAGCCAGGGCCCGTTCCAAGGCCCCCTCCCAGGGTTCTTCCTCGACTTTGACCGAAACCAGCTGTCCAAGAAAAGGAAAAAAATCTTCCCTGGAGCCGTCGGCCTGGGCGGAGGGCTCTTCAAGATCAAGATCGTTTAGTAAAGTTTTTCTAAGTTCCCAGTCCTCGGTGGGGATGTTGCCGTTTTGATTTTTTAGGGCCTCGATTTTCTTTCCAGTGGCCTTGATTTCTTCTTTGACTTGGTATTCTTGGCCAACCAGGATTTTATACTCCTGGCCCAGATCTTTACTCCTTTCCAAAATGGCTTTTCGCTTGACCGTCACTTCCGTTTTAAGTTCTTCGAAATCACCTTCACCGTCAAAGGCGCCTAAGTCTAAGTCCTTTTGAACTTTTTTAACCTTATCGAGGTTTTGTTGAACCGAGTTAAGACGATTTTTTAAATCTTTCCTGTTTTCAATAAAATGCTCAAGCATGGCCCCTTCGTTTCCAGTGTATTGAAGGTTCAAGTCGTTCAATTCATTTATTTTAATTCTCTGAGCCTTTGAGTACTCGATTCTGCGTTTCTCGCCCTCTTTTTCTTTGGCGGCGAGTTCTTTCATTTCTTGTTCGATAAGTTCTTTTTTCCGAAGGTCCGAATAGGTCGAAAGGGCCTGGATTTGTTCTTTGGTCTGGTTAAGCTCGGTTTCGGCCTTTTCCAGTTGGGCCAGATATACTTTGACCTGAGCCAAGACTTCCATTTGATTTTTAGCCTTGGTCACGGCCTCGTGGGCTTGGTTTAGGCTGGTAAATTCTTCCACCATCAGATCGGCGTAAGCGAAGGTATCGGGCTTGTCCAGCATAAAATTTCTTAGAAAACTGTCTAAATCTTCGATGTTTTTCATGGACTGAGTTTTTTGGAGTAGTTTTAGGGCATTGTACTCATTTAAGCCCAGAGTTCTGGCGTAAAAATTATGATACTCATCGAAGCTTTTGGATTCCAGGTCAAAGGCCACTCCAGCTTTGAGTTCCCGAAGATCGAAATTTTTTTCAGCGAAATTAAGCTCCTCCAAAGAAAAGGGCCGAGAAACGGCGAAATAATGCCTTTTTATACTATCCAGGGAGGTGCCCTTGACCCAAAAAAGCTGAATCAGGGTTAAATAATCGTTCAAACCCTTTTTGAAGGTTAAGGCCAAAGACGACCAAGTGGCCCCGGGCCGCAAATACTGGGTGGTGGTTTGGCTCTCACCCTCGGTCCTGATGGCCCCCCAGGCCCCCCTGACGTAACTCATGAGGTTACGATCGGCCCGGCCAGAATCTCTGGCCGCGGAATTGTATTCCAAAAACCGGCTGGGAATTAAAACCGTCGAATAGGCGTCCAAGAGGGTCGTCTTACCGGAACCGGAAAACCCGGTAACCAAAAAGCCGTCCTCTGACACGGGTATGTCATGGTAATCGGAGAAAGTGCCCCAGTTATGGAGCTGAAAACGAACCAAGCGAAATTGCTGATCGGCCTTGAGAGTTACCGTGATGTCGTCGAGTAAGGACGGCATGGGAAATCGAGGCAAATTTTTTAAAGGCGTTCCGGACATGACTAACCCAGGCTAAAACCCAATCAAATCGATTAAGTGAAAAAATATATAAACTTCAAAAAGGCCATGGTTTAAGGCCAATAGCGATTTTGGCTAAGCTAAAAATCAGTATTCCTCGTCCTCGTCTTCATCAAAACCCGGGGATGATTCCTCCTCGTCTTCATCAAAGCCAGGGATTGACTGGTCCTCGTCTTCATCGAAACCGGAGGCTAACTCTTGATGGTCATCCTCGGAATTAGAGATAGTTTTGAACTGATCATCGAAGTTTAGGCCAAAAGCCAAAGGCGATTTCTTTTTCGTTTTGATTTCAATTTCGCCTTCGGCCAGATCGGCCAATTCCAGGCCCTGATGTTTAAAATTTCGGTATTCGGGGATGAGTAAGTTAATCGAGTCCGGAGACAAAATTAGCTTCAAAACCGGAGAAATCCGAAAAGTTTCATCGGAGGAATAAATGGAGTGCAGAAATTGAAATTTTTTATGCATGTTAGAAATGGCGGCGGCCACCCGGCTTTCGAACTTGACGTGATCGGTATTGGTTTTACTTTCATAGACTTTTAAAAACTCGGTCAGTTCGGTCACGGTAACCGTGGGCATGTAACCCTGAAGTTCGGCCTCGGAGAGCTTTTGTCTCAAGTGAATGAGTAAAAGCGACTCAAAGAAGTTCAAAGACTTTCTACGAAGTAAATTGGGCACTTTTCTGGGAACTTGAGTTTCGTCAATCTGCCTGATAAAACCCACCCCAAGATCCTCGTCCAAAACCAGTTCCAAAAAAATCTCCCCCAACCAAACGTTAATGGCCCCTTCGTATTTGACCAAGGCGTTGTAGTTTTCTTTGTTGGTCCTTTTGTCGATGTAAGGGCCTTCCAGGAGTTTACACAGGGCTATCCTGACCTCCATGGGGAAGGTGCCCCGGTCTTGGTCAAAAAGCAAACCCCCGGAGCCGTAACTGTCCTCGGGCCCGTGGTCAATGGCTTTTATTTTTTCTTGATACTCGTAGGAATCGTCTTCAAAATCATCATCCG
>JAITJP010000387.1 GCA_031278835.1 Deltaproteobacteria bacterium | reverse complement strand
GTAAAAACGCTTTTAATTTTATGATTAAAATTAAAAAAATTTAAGACCCGATGGCCAAAAATCCTTTTGAGCCAAAGCCCATGGGCTCAAAGTCCTTGGCCTGGAAAGAAAACCGAGGGTGATTTTGGGGACGAGTATTACTTAAACTCAGTCCTTGGGGATAAAACTCTCAATGACTTTAAAGCCGCCCAACCAGAAATGGTCATCAAGGGGGCCCAAATTAGCCTGTCTTAGTATTTCCTCGGGCGAAGCCGAACCGCCCTTGGCTAATATGGCCTTCATCTTGGGAACGAAGGAGGGCCCTTCGTTTTGGTAGAGATTCCAGAGGCTATAGACTAAAAGTTGACCAAAGGCGTAGGCGTAAACGTAAAAAGGCGTATGGAAGAAATGGGGGATGCTGGCCCATTCATGGCAAAATTCAGGGGCAACCAAGACCGAGTCGCCAAACTGCTTTTGTAAGTTTTGCGAATAGGCCTTGGAAAGTTCATCGACCGTGGCCCCTTGGTTAGTCATCTCGTGGGCCTCAAGTTCAAAAAGGGAGAAAAAGGCTTGTCGGCCGACCGTGGCATAGGCGTCGTCTAAAAGGCTAAAGCTTAAGGACTCAATGTCGCTTTGGTCGCAATTTTTTCTAAAATGCTCGGTCAGCAGCATTTCCCCAAAAGTCGAGGCCGTTTCGGCCATGGGCAGGGCGCTGTGGAATTCAAACAGGCTGAGATTCGAGGCCAACAGGCTGTGAACGGCGTGGCCAAGCTCATGGGCCAAGGTAAACAGGTCGTGTTGATGGCCTTGGTAATTCATCAGCACCCAGGGGGTCTCGCCGGGGATGGTGGAAGAGCAAAAAGCCCCACTCTGTTTGCCGGGGCTAATCAAAGCGCTTAGCCTATTGGACTTAGAGACCCTAAGGGCCAGATCGGCAAACTCAGAGTCAAAAGCCCTAAAGGCCTGATCCACTTCTTTAAGGGCCTGGTCAAAGGTGTAAGTTTTTGTGGCCGGCTTTAAGGGGGCGTAGATGTCGTAACGCCTTAGGGTGGGTATTCCCAACCTTTGGGCTTTGACTTTAAAATAACGGCCAAAGACCTCGGGGGCTTTTTGTTGGCAAACCCTTAAAAGACTTTCCACGGTTTCGTCTTTGAGATCGTTTTGTTTATTTCTGGAGGCTATGGGAGAGGCGTGGTGACGCAAGACCACTTCTTCGTAATACCAGTCTTGGGTTAGGGACTGATAGATCTGGCCCAAGGTGGCCTGGGCTTGTCCGTAAACGCGGTAAAGTTCTTGGTAAGCCCCGGCCCGGTATTCCGGCCGATGGTGCCGAACGTAATTCATGAGTTCTTCTCGGGTCAAATCGCGCTTTTGGTCAGGAGGCAAAAATTCCGCCCGATAAAGGTAGGCGTTGGTGATGGTGTCGTAGAGCCTAGTTAAAAAATCGCAGCCGGTCAAATCTTTTAAATTGATTATTTTCTCTTCGGCCTCGGTCAGGGTGTGTTTTTTTAAATCCCTTTCCCTGGTTAGCATGTAGCGGTGCCTAGGGGCGGCCTCAAGTAAAGGGGCGGCCTGTTCATCGGGCAGGTCTTTCCACCACAGGCTAAAAAACAGCACTTCGTTTTCCAGCTCGGCCATGACGCTATCGACTTTAAACATCAAGCTCTGGACCTTTTGATCCGAGGTATCCTGGGCGAAATTAAGCGAAGCGTAGCCGGCCAATAGTTGAGCCTCTCGGTGAATCTCTTCGAGTTGATCCAAAAATTTCAAAAAATCCGCCGCGGGCAAAGGCTCATGGCCCTCCAAAGATTTTCTCACTTGCCCAAATTTTACAAACCTTTCCTCCAAAACCTTTAAGGCCTGGTAAATATCGATCTTCCCCTCGGGGAAAAAACCATCAAGATTCCAATGTGGAAGGCCATGGGCTGAAGTCATAACTCACTTTTCCTTTTTTAAAAAAAAAATTCAAAAAATCGACTTTTATTTTCCCGGCCCGTTCAGGCTAGGCCAAAAAAACCAAGACCGGGTGACCAGAATTGGGTCGCCTCGGCCCCTAGCCCATAAACGGCCACCAGGGGCTCCAGAAGCCCTTGGGGCCCTTCCCCTGGGGGGAGGTAGCCATCATGTCTCTCAAAGCCAGCCAGGGGCCAAATTAGACCGTTTACGGGGCATTTTTGGTAGGGGTCTCTGGTCTTCCGCTTTGGGTCATTGGTTAGAAAATGTCCAAGGCCTGGCCAGGACCCGGTTGGTACTTTAGCACAAATCGTGTCCCCTGGCGAGTTTAGCCGCTACCCGTGGGCCTTTTTAACTTACCATTTTAATGGGCCGGTAAAATTCAAGGCCAGAATAAACCAATCCTGTGGCCCGGCCAAAGGATTAAAAAAAACCATCAGTCCTTGGGGATAAAACTCTCAATGACCTCAAAGCCCCGGGTCCAGAAATGGTCATCCAAGGGGCCAAAGCCAACCTGGCTTAAGGCCTGTTCGGTCGAGGCCGAACCGCCCAGGGCCAATAAGGCCTTCATCTTGGAACAAAAAGAAGCCCTATCGTTTTGAAAGAGAGCCCAAAGACTATAGACCAAAAGGTTGCCAAAGTCGTAAAGGTAAAAGAAAAAAGGGTTACGGAAAAATTGGTCGATGGATAGCCATTCAAAACGAAAATCGTCAGGAACCAAAACGGCCTGGCCAAAGTGCTCTTTTAAGTTTTTTAGATAGGCCTCCGAGATTTCACTGGGCCCGGCCCCTTGCTTAATCAGCCGATGGGCTTCATATTCAAAAATGGTAAAAAAGGCCGTCCTCCCGACCGTTTCGTAGATTACGTCCATTAATTCAAAACTTGTGACTTCAAGGTCGCTTTGGTCACTTTTTTCCCTTAAACGCTTGGCCATAAGCATTTCGCCTAAACAGGAGGCCATCTCAGCCAGGGGCGGGGCTGGATGAAATTCTAAAAAACTGAGATTTGAGGCCAGCAAAAAATGAACGGCGTGGCCAAGCTCATGGGCCAAATTAAAAAAATCGCGTCGATAACCTTCATAGTTCATTGAGACCCAGGGAATATCGCCGGGATAAGCGCAAAGGGAAAAAGCCCCGTAGAATTTACCGTTACTAATACAAGCGCTTAGCCTTTTGGAGGCATAGACCTTTTGAGCCAACTCGGCCAACTCATGGTCAAAGTCCTTAAAGGACTCAATAACCTCAGTAAAGGCTTGATTAAATGAAAAAGTTTTCCGCTCTGGTTTAATGGGAGCGAAGAGGTCGTAACGACTTAAGACGGGAACTCCCAGCCTTTGGGCTTTGACTTTAAAATAACGGCCAAAAACCTCAGGGATTTTTTTTCGGCAAACCCTTAACAGACTTTCCACGATTTCGTCTTTAATCTCGTTTTCTTCATTCTTGACCGCCAGCATGGAGGAGTATTGA
>JAITJP010000378.1 GCA_031278835.1 Deltaproteobacteria bacterium | reverse complement strand
CTAAAAATAAAAAAAAATCAAATTGAAATTTTTTTTATGGTGGCCCCCTTTGGCTTGAGATTTTTTTTATTTTTCAACTTGCCCCAAAATTAAAATTGAGATTTTTAAACCAATCCGTTTGGCCCTTTGGCTTGGTTTTGGTCGCCACAAGGGGGCGGGATCGGACCAAAGTTTTTTCTGGCCGCCCTTTAAATTCTCAAGCGTTGGGGGGCCATTTTTGGCTCCCTTTCTCATGAGAACGGGGGCCAGTTTTTTCGCCTTTTCCAAAAATTTTCAAAAAATACCAGCCTAAATACTCACGACAAATCTTAATACGCCTGATTTCACAAGCCAAAATAAAAAAAAATCAAATTGAAAACTTTTTTTTAAGCGGCCCCCTCTTGGCTTGAGATTTTTTTTTATTTTTCAACTTGCCCCAAAATTAAAATTGAGATTTTTAAACCAATCCGTTTAGGCCCATGGGCTTGGTTTGGGCCGCGACATCAGGCCCAGATCGGAGCATTTTGCGACTTGGCGTTTAAACGGCCGTATTGGCCCTCCAGCGCGTTTTAGAACCTTGACCCTATAGTTTTTCTTAACCCGGGTAAAAAACTCCGCCACGGGCCTATTAACACCGTTTACGGGCCTATTTTCGATGGGGCTAAGGTTTTTTTTGGTCATGGGATAGCTGAGCCCTGCCATCCGGCCGAAAGTCCCTTTTTGGTCAGTGGGGGGTAGGAGCGAAAATTATTAGCCAAAGAACCCTAAGCCAGTAAGAGTTTCTGGCTATTTTAGGACAATTTGTCCCGGCATTTTTGGTTGAACTAAAAAGGCGGCAATCATGAGTTTAATTTTTTAAAACTAGGGTTATTTTTTTTGCTTGTGTTTTATTTTTTTTGGCTAACCAGCGAGAAAAAATAATTGGCTAAATAATGGCGATGCCCAGTCATGATTTTAGAAAATAGTGTATTTGCCAAGCGAATTGGCGAAAATTTATTTTAGCCAAAATTTTTATTTCGCTCTCAAAATTAAGCTCATGTTGGTTGGGTTTTTGGCGGCTTGGCGGTGGGGGGATTTTTAATTTGGGTTTGGTGCGGCGCGGAAAAAGGGCTTTAGAAAAGGGGGTTTTGTTCTAGGTAGGCTAAGCTTTGGAGGAGACCATCGGCCCGGTGGTTTTCCAAAGTACAGGTCGGGCCAGGGGAGAGGCTTTTGATGTGGGGCCAAAGGGCGGGAAAGTTAATCTTGCCTTGGCCCAGGCCCAGGTGTTGATCGGCCTCGCCATTGTTGTCGTGGAGGTGAAGGTGGGCAAGTCTAGGGCCGCTTAGGAGTAACCATTCGGGGAAATTGTCCCAGTGTTTACCCATGGCGTAGAAAAACCAGTGACCGATGTCCAGGCAAAGACCGGTCCGGGGACCTAGAAGGTCGATTAAACGGCAGATGGGCAGGGGGGAGTGTTCAAAGGTGTTTTCAAGATAGAGGGGGGCCTTGGAGGAGTTTAAAACCCGGGTCCACCAAGAAAGGGAACTGTCCAAAAATTCTTGGGAGGGCTCATGAAAATAATCGTCCAGGGGGCCGTTTTTTTGGCCCATGAATTTTCTGGGCCCGGAGGCCGAATCGTTTAGGGCTTGAAACTGGGCGTGACCAATCAAATGTTCGGGCTCATAGAGATCGATTAAGTCTAAGTATTTCTCCAATTTGTCTACTTCTTCGGGCAGGAAAATATTCCGGGCCGGGCCTTTGGAGTTGTAGGGTAAGTGGATGGCGCAGCCGGGCAGTTCATTGGCCAGGGTTTTAGCTAGTTCCTTGTGTTGGGCCAGGCTCAGCTTGTCCCAGCCGAGTTTAAAATACAGTTCGGCTTTGAGGGAATTTTTTACAAGCACTTGAAAATGATCGTCGCGTAAGCGCACGGAGCGAAAATACAAAGTCGCGAAGAATGGCTTGGATGGCTTAGATGGCTTGGATGGGTTTGAAGGGGAGGATGGGTTAGTTTGCTTTGAATTATTCGTGGGAATCATGTGGTTTTTTTCGCTCTTGAGTTTTGGTGTTTTTTTTAGGCTTGGTCAAGGTTGGTTATTTTATATACCGGGGAAATTGGTTTTTTGGCCAGGGGCCATGATTAACGGCTGGAGAGGTGTTTTAGGGCTTCTCGGACCAATTGACCCAGATCAGCCTCGGGGCCCAGGGCGGCCGTGGCCGCCCGGGTGCCTTTTTCGGCCTCCAGGCGATTGTAACCTAAATTTATGAGGGCTTGGACCATTTCTTCTTTTTTAGAGCTTAGGGTTGGGGCTCCGGAGCCAAACTGACCGGAGAGCCCGGAGAGTTTTTGGGCCTTTTCTTTTAGTTCCACGATTAGCCGTTCGGCCGTTTTTAGACCAATGCCTTTTATGGCCGAGAGTTTGGCCAGATCCTGGGTCATCAAGGCCTGGGCCAGTTCCTCGGGCTCAATGGCCGAAATGACCGTCAAGGCCAGTTTGGGGCCCACCCGGCTGACCGAGGTCAGAATGTCAAAGGTCTCCCTTTCCAGGAGAGTTGAAAAACCAAAAAGATCCCAGTTATCTTCCCTGATAATTAGCCTAGTTAAAAGGCTCACTTCTTGGGCGATCTCCGGCAAAGCCGAAAAAGTGGACAGGGGAGTCATTAAAGACAAGCCCAAGCCCCCCACTTCAATGACCACCCGGCCGGAGCTTTTTTCCAGGAGCTGGCCGCGGATCCTTTCGATCATGAAACACCATAGCGGTTAAAAGTTAAAGAAAAAAAACCTCAAAAATTAGGTTAATTCGATCACCAAAAATTCTTCTTTAAAGGTCCAGGTGATTTGAGTAAATAATTTTCAAGCTTGGGCTAGGAATTTGGATCTATTTTGTAGCCCAGGGCTTCAAGATCCTTGGGGGAAAGGCGTCGCCAACTGGAGCCGCGGTTATGGCTGGCCAGTTTGGCCTTGGCCAAGGGCAGGGCCTCTTGGCCAGCGTGGCATAAAGCCACGGCCAAAGCGTCGGTAACGTCGGCGGCGTGCGATTGGTCAAGACTAAGAATGTTTGAGACCATGAAGGCCACCTGGGTCTTGTCGGCCCGACCGTTTCCGGTCACGGCGTTTTTGACCAAGGTAGGCGTATATTCAAAGACCGGGATGTCGGAAAGGGAAGCGGCCAGTATGGAGGCCGCCCGGGCCTGGGCTAGTTTTATGGCCCCCCGGGGATTTTTGTAAGTAAAAATATCCTCCAGGGCCATGGCCTGGGGCTTAAAAGTCACAATCAAATCCACCATGGAGCGGTGGATATAGGCCAGCCTCTGGGGCAGTTCCCAGGTGGCTTTCGGAGACACGGCCCCGCAAGTCACCATCTTGACGGTTTTGCCCGAGCTTTCGATTAGTCCGTAGCCGGTATGAAGGCTGCCAGGATCGATACCTAAAATGAGTTTTTTATTATCGGCCTTTAATTGGCTTTGGCTCATGAGCTAGTCTTAAAACCCCTCTCTTGGCCAGGCTTTAGCCTAGCCAGATAAAAGGCCAAAAGCCTTGGCCAGGGCTTGGCCAGGGCCGGCCTGGGCCAGAAAAAAAATTCCAAGAGCACGCTCTGGTCCCCTGGGGACAAGGCCGTTTGGGGCTATTCGATCAAGGCGGCCGATTCTTCGGAAAAATCGATGTTTGACCAAACCCTTTGCACGTCATCGAGATCGTCTAGGGCGTTTAAAAGTTTCATGGCCGAGGTCAGATCTTTACCCTCAAGCTCAAGGTTAACCGAGGGCACGAAGGTGATTTCGGCCGTGGTGAAGGCTAGACCGGCCTTTTCAAAGGCCGCCTTGACCGCCTCAAGATCCGAGGTGCCGGTCTGGACCTCGATGGTCTCCCCGCTGTCGATGATGTCTTCGGCCCCGGCCTCCAGACCAATCTCAACGGCTTGATCCTCGGTGACCTTACCGCCCTCAAAGATGATGTTGCCTTTCTTATTGAACATCCAGGACACCGAACCGGGCTCGCCCAAATTTCCCCCAAACTTGGAGAAAGTGTGCCTAACCTCGGAAGCGGCCCGGTTTTTGTTTTCGGTCAAGACCTCGATAAGAATGGCCGCCCCGCCCGGGGTATAGCCTTCATAGTAAAGCTGCTCGTAACTGACCCCTTCCAGCTCACCGGTGCCCCTTTTGATGGCCCGGTCAATGTTGTCCTTGGGCATGTTGGCGTTTTTGGCCGTCAGTAAGGCCGTTCTTAGTCTGGGATTGCCATTGGGATCTCCGCCACTCTCCTTGGCGGCCATGCTGATTTCTTTGATCAGCCTTGAGAA
>JAITJP010000374.1 GCA_031278835.1 Deltaproteobacteria bacterium | reverse complement strand
GGTGGGCAAGGCCCAGGTTTTGGGGCCAGAGTTTAGGCCCAAGTTTTGGGCCAGGTTTTTTGGGCCAGGTTTTTTGGGTCAGTTTTGTGGGACCAGTTTTTTTTTTGGGCCGGGTAACCGGGGGCTCGTTTTTAGGGCCTGGGAGGGCCGGGGAGCGGGGACCGGCGGTACTTTTTGCGCTAGGTAGCTTTGGAGGGGCCTTAGGGTGGCGATTTGGGGCGTTGGCGGGCGGGTTTTGGGGTATTTTAGGGTAGGGCGTGGGGGGAAGTTTTAACCGTAAAAGTTTGTGGGCAAATACCAGTCCAGAAACCTTTGGCCCCAAAAGAGCCAGATTAGGGCGGCCAGGGAGAGGAAAGGGCCAAAGGGGATGGGGCGAAGGCCCAGGCCGGATTTGGGGAAACGGCCGGAAAAGACCAGGATAACCACGGACAATAGGCCCAGGAGGGAGGAGAGGAGCAAAACCGGGAGAATTGAGGACAGGCCCAGAAACAGGGCGATAAGGCCCATGAGGGGCGGATCGCCCTCGCCCAGGCCGCGGTGGCCTTTGAGGAGCTTGTAGATCATGGAAAGGAGCCAGAGGGACAGGAAAGCCACGAGAAAAGCCAGGGCGGCGCCGGCTAGGCTAATAAGCCTGGGGTTCCAGCCAAGTTCGGATAGGTAAATCCAGAGGGCTTTATTGGTGGGGCTTTTGTCGGGGTAGGCGATGGCCGAGATTAGGCCAACGAGGTAAGTGGGCCTAACCAAGATGTCGGGGATGACCATGAACTCAAGGTCAATGAAGGCGATGGCCGTAAGGCACAGGGTGAAATAAAAGTAGAATATATAGCGGAAAGTTAGGCCCTCGGCTTGGAAAATGAAAAAGGACAGGAGGGCGGAAAGAATTTCAACCAAAGGGTAGCGGATGGAGATGGGCGCCCGGCAAGAACGGCAATGGCCCCTAAGGAAAACCCAACTAAGGACGGGGATGTTGTCGTACCAGGCGATTTGGTTGTGGCAAAACGGGCAAAAGGAACGCGAGGGTTTGGTGACGTCGAGCCCTTCCCTGGGCAAGCGGTATATGACCACGTTTAAAAAGCTTCCAACGACCAGGCCAAAAGCCGTGACGATCGCGGAAACGATAAGTAGCGAAACCCCGGTTAATTCCATCGATTTCCTCAAACTTTAGGCGTTGGCCCAGATAGGATGGGGCAGCCTATCTGGCTAAACCCGAAGCCCTTCCGATTTAGCGGGCCTTGGCCGCGGAATCGGGAAAGATCTTTTCCATCTTTTCGTTCAAAGTATCGGCGGTAAAGGGTTTGACGATGTAGTTGCTGACTTTGGCTTTGACCGCTTCGATGATGTTTTCCTGCTGGGCCTCGGCCGTGACCATCAGAAAGGGGATGTCCTTTAGGTGATCGGTACTCCGCACGTGCCTTAAAAGCTCGATCCCGGTCATGTTGGGCATGTTCCAATCGCTGATTATGAGATCGAACTTGTCAATCTCCAGGATGGCCATGGCCTTAACCCCATCCTCAGCCTCGCTTATGTTATTGATGCCCAATTGGCGCAAAATGTTCTTAACGATACGACGCATGGTCGAAAAGTCGTCCACCACGAGAACCTTCATGTTCTTGTCGTAGGCCATAAAATCGTCTCCAGGTCCAAAAAATGGATGTATTTTTTTGACGCGCCAAAGGGGGCGGGCGCGCGTGTAAATAAGTAATTGATTGGGTTCGGCTCGCCTAAAATTTAAGCGCGTTCCAACGATTACATTTCTAACCCACCACTTGGACGGAAGTTTTTTTAAAAAAACTTCCCGGCCCAGGTAAATGGGTGGTTATAATTGTAATCTATTTTAACCACCTCGGATATAATATCAAAATAGTGGTTATCAAACAAGGGTTCAAAGCGGATAAGTTGTTTTGGGCCAAGGGTCGGTTTGGGCCCTTTGGATCCCTCACCAAGGCCTGGGCCAAGGCCAGAACCGGACCTGGGCCGGACCGGGTCCAAAGCGGTTGGCCGGTAAGACTTTTGGGGAGAAAAAGCCTTGACGGAAGCGAAAAAATTAAATTGGCCAAACCGGGTTGATTTTTTTAAAAAAGCGGAGTATAGTTAGGGTTAAAATAAACCAAAACGAGAGTTGTGAGGCCCTTTACTTAATAACAGTCATGAAATTTAATTAGGAAAGAGTTCTGTTAAGTAAGGTAAATTATTGAATCGGTAGTCGGATTGGTGAAATTTAAGTCGCAAAAATAATGTCTCCGTATCGCCATAAAAAATATTATAACGATACGGAGGGAAAAATTTCAAGAGATATTTTTAATTAAGTAGTGACGGGTCTTTTTTTTCGCAAAAGTGGACGATTTTTCTTGTCGCCAGAACGTCTGAATAACTGGCTACGTTACCTAATTAATCATTTTTGATTGATTAGTCTATAATCGTTAAGTAATCTTCCTTGGAAAAGGTCCCAATGATCTTTTTTGATAAGATCCAGTAAATCAGAGCAGTCGTTTTCGGCCATGGCCCGTTCCACGGCTTTGTTGGTGTAATCGTCGACCGCGGCCCGCCAGGCGTCGTTAAGGGCCCCGGATTTTTTGATGACGGCGACGATTTTAGGCAATACCGCGCCGTTGGTTGAGTGGAATCCTTTCATGGCTTGTGGGTTGGAACATTTTTCGCAAATTTGTTTGACTTGGCTGTAAGCCGACATAAGCCTAAAGGCGGCTTTAAGCCTGCTTAGTTCGGGAGTGTCTTCAGAAGCGGGATCAAGGCTAAGGCTCGGGTCTTTGGCGGTCGCCTTTTGGGCTTGGGGCAAGGCCGGGGAGGCGAAACTTAAAAACAGCAAGAGGGCTACCGCGGCGGCGGCGAGAAAAACCTGGGCGAAGGTGGGGCTGGGAATGGGTACTGACTGGGCCTTGGTTCCGGTTTCCTTGAGACAGCTGGGTCGGTTAGTTAGCATTTCGCTGCCTCCTTTTCACGTTGGTTAACGGTCTCTGACTTAGTATCCAAGGGGACTGGGGCTAATTCCCCTGGTCCGGTGGAGTAATTGGCAAGGATATTATACCATTATCAGCTTAAAAACGGTAGGCTCGTTAATTCAATTGTAAAAAAAAATTCATTTGACGTTAAATCTGTCTGGTCGTTTGGCCCCAAAGCCATTTAACGTACCGATTATTTTTGACAGTTTAATCCTGGGCCAAGAACGTTAACGCGTTTGGGGAACGCGCCTGGGGCGGTCAAGATGGTTTCGAGCCTTAACCATAGCCCCGGGCCCGGTCTTGACGGGGGGCCAGGGTTAAAGGAAGACGGGAAAGCCGGCCCGGGAGGGCGGGGCCGGGAGAGCGGAGGCGGGAGAGCGGGCCCGGGAGAGCCGGGCCGATTGGCGGCCGGGGCAAAAAAACGTTTGGTTGGATTGACGGTTTTATAAGGCGTAATTGGGGGAGCCGGGGCGCGTCGGGAGGCGGCTAATCGTTATGGGGAGCCATTTTGGCCCAGGGGGCCATGGGCTGGGTTAATTTTTTCTTTTTAAATGTTTCTTGTCATGGTATTGTATCTCGGTTAAACTGTTGGCCGCGGTTTTTTCCGCGGGACGTTGCCGTTTGGGCCGGAGCGCTAATTTCTTCCACTGGCTTGGAAAAATTACCGGTCGGGCTTAAGCGCTTTTAGGACGAACCACAGGGTTCCAGGCAGGTCGGGGCCGCCAAGAAAACGGACGGGCCCATGAGTTTTTTATTTCCATCGATTAGGGGCAATAGGCGCCCCGATTATCATTTGTTTATGCCCATAGTAGGAGGGTTTCATGCTTAAGTTTAAAGCGGCCTCGGTCATGGTTGCCATTTTTCTGGCCGTGCTTTTAACGTGTCCGGTTCTAAAGGCTCAAACCCAGAACAACCCGATCGCGGTTTTCTACTTGAATAAGGTCCTTGACAGCTCCAAGAGGGGAAAAGACGCTTCCAAAAAATTGGAATCCAGATATGAGACTTTCAAGAAATCCGTTGAATCTAAAGAAAGGGATTTACAGAAAAAAGCCCAGGATTTGCAAGCCGCGAAAGCCACTTTGAGCCAAGAAGCTTTTCAAAAAAGGGAAAGGGATCTCAACGCCGAATATAACACCTATATGCAAAACACCCAAAAGGAAGGCATGGCTTTGGAAAAAGCCAAAGACGAAGCCATGTTGCCGATAATGGAGAAGATTTCCAACGTGGCGGCCGCCTTGGCCCAAGAACGCGGGTATCAGTATGTCATCGAAGTCAATAACGGCGGCGTTTTCTACCATCCCAAAGCCGTTGACTTGACTGACGACATCATAAAAGGCGTTGACAAGTAAGGGCCTTTCCCCTGGCCAAGCGCCAGAGGGTTGGGACCGTTTGGCTTAAGGCTTTAGCGGCGCCCCAATCAAAACGGTTTGGCCGCCTGGGCCTTTGGCCCAAAGGCCCGGCGGAGGCCAAAAAAAATATAGTTTGGGATCGCCCATTAATTTTTCGCCCGGATGGTTTTCCGCGGCTTAAGGTTTTTGGGTAATCTTCACGCTATATTTTTTTTCTCCAAAGGTTACTTTCTTTTTTGACTTGGGGTCATTTTAAAACGTTATTGAAGGGCTTGGTGGCCACCGGTATCGGTCTAAAAATCTCTTTGTTTCTTGAGTTTTTACTCGAGGCGACCAAAGTTCTTTTTTCGTTTATTTTGTTGACCGATCGCGGCCCTTTGGGCTAGGCCATCGGCAAACGGGAGGTCGGTTCGATTCCTGGTCATGATTAAACTTACCAACCCAAAATCCCTTTCGTCCATCGTGGAAGAGGCCTCGGTAAACCTATCCGAGGCTTTGTCCATTTTGGGCGGGCCCGATCAAAGGATCCCCGCCGCCATCCAAGGCGACCCCAATGTTCTCATAACCTCGCTGTCCTCGGCCTCGGATGCCCGGGAGGGGAGTTTGTGTTTTGCCGTGAAACGCGATTTTTTCAATGAGGCCAAAAACGGGGGCGCCGCGGCCATCATAGTGAGCCCCGAACTTTTTAAGGAGCTGGCCCCGGACGAAAACTCCCTAAAGGCCCTGGGCCCCTTGAATTTGGTCGTTTTCATTGAACCGCGGCTGCTTTTTTCGGTCGTTTTGGGTTTGGTGGGCCGCGATTTTTCCCCCGAATGGTCCACGGCCCAACCTTTTTTTAAGGATCGCCAAAGCTGCGAAATCGCCGACGGGGTGACCTTTGGCCCCAACGTTTACGTTGGGGCGGGGGTTTCCATTGGCCGGGCCAGTAAAATAGGGCCGGGCGTTTTTTTGGATGACCGCGTCACCATTGGCCAAGATTGCATAGTCCATCCCGGGGCCGTTTTGCGTTTTGGGGTCAAGGTAGGCAATCGCTGCCAGATCCACGCCAATAGCGTCATCGGCGAGGACGGTTTTGGCTACAACCAAATCCCCTGTCCGGAAAAGGGCCGCTTGATTCATTTTAAAAACCCCCATTTGGGCGCGGTCATAATCGAAGACGACGTTGAAATAGGCGCCCTGACGGCCATAGATAGAGGTTTGGTAGCTGACACGATCATAGGACAAGGCACCAAAATAGATAATCTCGTCCAGATCGGCCATAATTGTCACATGGGCCGGGATTGCGTGGTGGTTTCCCAAGTCGGGGCCGCCGGGCACAGCCAAGTGGGCGACCGCGTGTTTTTGTTGGGCCAATGCGGCCTAAACCATGGGGCCAAGGTTGGGGCCGACGCCATCATCTCCGGCCAAAGCGGGGTTTTGGGCCAAGTCCCGCCGGGCAAGGTCGTTTGGACCGGAACGCCGGTAAAACCCCAGAGGGAAGAATACACCGCCCAAATCATGGTCAAAAACGATTTGCCCAAGTGGAGAAAATTTTTAAAGCTCTTTTTAAAGGGCCAATCCTGGGAAGACATCAGGCGGGCCATGGGTGACGAAGGCGAAAAGGCCAAAAATTAGTCAAAAGGGCTCTGGGTTTTGGTTAATCCGGGTCCCTTAGCCGTCCCCTTTCCCGGCCGGTTCATGGTGGCCGCGAACGGACTTTTTTTCACCGTGGCCATTTTTATTTTAGGGGCGATACATGACCATCAACGAAGACAAGGAAATGGACAAAGACAAGGATACACGGTTTCTGCCAACCCTATATGACATAAACGAGATCATGAAGGCTTTGCCCCATCGGCCACCGTTTTTGTTGGTCGATCGGGTGGTGTCTTTGGAGCCTTGGAAATCCTTGGTGGCCTACAAAAACGTCACCATCAACGACGATTTTTTTAGGGGTCATTTTCCGGGAACCCCCGTCATGCCGGGGGTTTTGGTTTTGGAGGCCATGGCCCAAACCTCGATGTTGCTTTTAAATTTTTCTTACCGCGATCACCTCGACCAAGCCCCGGACGAAGTCAAACAATACGACAAAGAACAGGACCTAAGCGGCCGCATCGCTTACTTTGCCAGCTGCGACAAAGTCAAGTTCAGGCGCCCCGTGGTCCCCGGCGATCGACTGGATCTGCAAGCCAGTTTCGTCCGTTTCGGCGGCCGCCTTTGGAAAGTGACCGGCAAAGCCACGGTTGAAGGCCAGAGAACGGCCGAAGCCGAAATGACCGCGACTTTTTGACGCCATTGGCCCATGGCCTGGCCATGGGTCAAGTTGGCCTCGAGGTTTTTTTCGCGGTCATTGGCCGCGCCTTTATCAAAGGAGCCCTAAGTTCCTAATGCCCATCCATCCCACCGCCATCATCGACCCGTCGTCGGAGATAGATCCCAGCGCCATCATCGGCCCGTATACCATAATCGGGCCCAGGGTGGTCGTGGGTCCCGAGACCGAACTCATGGGTCACGTATTTATCGACAAAGACACGACCATCGGTAAGGGGTGCCGGATCTTTCCCTTCGTTTCCCTCGGGGCCAACCCCCAGGACATGAAATACGCCGGGGAGAGATCCGCCTTGGTCCTGGGGGATCGGGTCACCGTTCGGGAATCCGCCACCATTCACCGCGGAACCAAAGGCGGGGGCGGGGTCACCACGGTCGGGGACGACGCCCTAATCATGGCTACCGTCCACGTCGCCCACGATTGCCGCCTAGGCAAGGCCGTTATCCTCTCGAGCTACGCCGTTTTGGCCGGGCACGTTAAGGTTGAAGACAACGCCATCATTAGCGGTTCCTCGGCGGTCCATCAATTCGTTCGCTTGGGTCGATACTCCTTTGTCGGGGGCATGACCGGGGCGGCCAAAGACGTCCCGCCCTACATGATCGTGGCCGGGGTCAGGGACAAAGACATCGTGGTCACCCCCAACGTGATTGGCCTTAAACGAAGCGGCTTTTCCGATGAGAGCCTAAAGGCCATCATCGGGGCCCATAAATTAATCCATAACCATAAGCCCCTGGTCACCGTCTTGGCCGAGGCCGAGGAAGCTTTTCCGGATTCCGAGGAAGTCAAGATCATCACCTCGTTTTATCGCGAATCCGAGCGCGGGGTTTATCGTTAATTCGAAAAAAAGGTTTTCCGGATGGAAGAAAAAAAGACTTTTCTGACGGATAAAAAAATTTTTTTTCGGGACGCGTAAGTTAAAAGGAATTCCGGGTGGAAGAAAAAAAAGACTTTTCTGACCGATAAAAAATTATTTTTCGGGACGCGTAAGTAAAAAAGGTTTCCGGATGGAAGAAAAAAAGACTTTTCTGACGGATAAAAAATTTTTTTTCGGGACGCGTAAGTTAAAAGGAATTCCGGGTGGAAGAAAAAAAGACTTTTCTGACGGACAAAAAAATAGTTTTCGGGACGCGTAAGTTAAAAGGAATTCCGGGTGGAAGAAAAAAAGA
>JAITJP010000366.1 GCA_031278835.1 Deltaproteobacteria bacterium | reverse complement strand
AAAAAACCGCTCCGGATCGCCGGGTTATTTGCGCCCTGTCCGGCGGGGTGGACTCGGCCGTGGCGGCGGCCTTAATCTCCAAAGCCATCGGCCCTAGGCTGCACTCGATCTTCGTTGACAACGGCCTACTACGGGAGGGCGAGCTTGAGGAAGTCAGGACGGCCTTGACCGAGGCTTACCCGGACATGAACCTGACCATAGTTGAGGCTTCCCAACTCTTTTTGGAGCGCCTGGCCGGGCAGGAAGACCCGGAAACTAAACGCAAGATTATCGGCCAAACATTTATCGAGGTCTTTAAAAAGGAAGCCTTAAAACTGGGCCAAATCGACTTTTTGGTTCAGGGCACTTTATATCCGGACGTCATTGAAAGCGTCTCGCCCCAGGGCCCCTCGGCCATGATAAAAAGTCACCACAACGTGGGGGGCTTGCCTAAGGATCTGCCCTTCACTTTGATAGAACCCCTAAGGGATCTTTTCAAAGACGAGGTCCGGGTCTTGGGCCATGAACTGGGTATTCCCGATAGCCTGCTATGGCGTCAACCCTTCCCCGGCCCGGGCCTGGCCATAAGAATCATCGGTCCGGTAGAACAAGAAGGCCTGGCCATCCTAAGGCGGGCCGATTTAATCGTCAGGCAGGAAATAAAAAAGGCCGGTTTGGAGAGGGAAATCTGGCAAGCCTTCGCCGTTCTTTTGTCCAATAAAAGCGTCGGGGTCATGGGCGACGGGCGAAGTTACGGGCGGGTGGTGGCCATAAGGGCGGTCACTAGCGTCGACGCCATGACCGCCGATTGGGCCAGACTGCCCCACGATCTGTTGGCCAAACTCTCTAGCCGAATCATCAACGAAGTTTCCGGGGTTAACCGGGTGGTCTATGATATTTCCACCAAACCGCCCGGCACCATTGAGTGGGAATAAACGACTAAAAGTTCATTGTGGTTTTTTTTCTTTGAAGCCTAGGGCTTGGCCGGAAGGTAGCGGCTAAGCCCTAGGCTTTTTTTCTTGTAATTTTACCAAGAAATCTAAGGACTTATACACCTCCAATAAGGAATACTCGATAAAATCGCCGCAACTAGACTTTAGGTGGGCCGTTTCAATATGAAAGCGGTAGAGCTGATCGTCACTGAAAAAGCCCATTTCAATCGGTAAGAACTCAAAGACCTCCTTCCAGTTGGCTAGAATTAAGGTCTGCCAAAAGCGCCCCAGGCGCCCGTTACCAAGGGCAAAGGGACGTATGAGTTGGATATGATAATGGAAAATGGCGCTTTTAATGACCGGGTGCGAAGGTTTTTCCTGGCCCCAGGTAAAAAGGGTCGCCATCATGTCCGGAATCAACTCCGGCCGAGTCCCGTAATGTCCGGAAATCCGCCCGTCAAAATAGCCGATCCTACTCTTTCGAAAGCTCCCGCCACCTTCCCCCAAACCCAGAGTCATTAGCTTATGGGCTTTTAAAAAATCCTTAAGCGAATAGGGATTAAAAGAACTCATCTGGTCGTAGACCTGGCTGGCGTTTTTCACTTCCCTAAATTCTTCTCGGCTTTTACTGGGGAGCCTGGTCTTTGACTCGATAATATCTCGGGTCTCATCTAAGCTCAGCCGGTTACCCCTTAGGGCCAAAGTAGCGTAAATGGCCTTGGCTCGGGCCTTTTTTTTAAGTCTAGGCTCCCAGACAAAGGGAGATTGGCCATCAATTATTAACAAACTATCGACGATGTCAGCCAAGACGTCGCAGCTCTCACCGGTAATGGTGAAGGGTTTTTTAGCGGACATGGTCTTTACCTAATGGAGTCATATTTTCATATTTATCAAAGGCCGAGCGAGCCAGGCATTGGTTTAATCCCAGGCCGCCTCGGGTCTAAAGTTTAGTCATGAGCCTGGTCAAAAAGCCAATTATGCCCATAAAAAAACCAAGTTTAATGAGAAAAAATAAGAGCGAATTTTGAAAAAAATTGTGGGAAAAACTGGCCAAATTTTTTCATATACCAGAGCGATTCAGCTAAGAAAAAATGGCCTTTTTTTTTACTTGGCTTGGGCTCTTTTTAACTTGCTGGGCCTGAAAAAAACCGGTTAGGGCTGGCCCTTTATGGGATATTTGCCGGGCCATCAGCCCAGTGGTGGAATGTTTTTTTGGTTAATAAGAGCTCCTAAGTGTTTGTTCATTATAACATAGCGCTCAGCCAATCGCCACCTTGACAGGGGGCCAAATTGACTAGAATTTTAAATCATATTGGCGGGAGTTTTTTAGGGCTTTTGAAAGGCCATTTTTTTAAAAAATCCATGGCAAAATTGAGGGCCTTTTTTAAAAAAATGGGCGGTTTTTTGTGGCCAGATTGAGCCTGGTTTTTGTAAAAAATCTGGCTTAAATCTTGGATCGGTTTTTAGCTTTATTGTGATAATCTTAGTTATGAAAATATCTAGACAATCGAAAAATCGCTTGACAAGGTTAAGACTGGTCTCTATACTCAAGTGGAAAAAAGGCGGTTCCTAAAATGATAATTTTATTGGGTAACCGACCTGAATGGAAAGAGTCTGGCTAAGCTGGGCCGGGCTTTTTAGAGATGGGCTAAAGGCCTTTTTGTTGGCGGGGGTTGGGGAATTGGGCTTAAAAAAAGTCAGCCCAAGATCTTTCAGGGCGGCCGCTTTTCAGCCAATCAAGCTAGGGTCAAGGTGGAATACTTTAAGAGAAATAGTGACTTGGGCTTCCAAGCAAATTTCCTGGTTTTGGGCCGGGTCCTTTTTGGCCACCTCCATTGGAGCCGGGTGCCTTTTGGCCACCTCCGTTGGGGCCGGGTGCCTTTTGGCCACCTCCATTGGAGCCGGGTGCCTTTTGGCCATCTCCATTGGAGCCGCCACCGAAGTGCTGGGCTAAGTTGTCTTTTTAAAATAATAAAGGCCTGTCGGAATTTTTTCCAACGGGCTTTTTTTCTTTTATGGCTTGGGCCTAAAGGGCCATTTTTAAAGCTGACCGGGCAATGATTTCTTGGAGAAGTTTACTGATTTTTACCAGAGCCAGGGGCTCTCAAGGTGGCCTGAAGGCCTTTTAAAAAAAAGCCCGAGGCCGCCCATTTTTTGGTCTCAAGTGGAGCGGGCTTTGGGTAGTGGCTTGGATTTTTTTAATCGTTTAGGAAAAGGGCCTAAGGCCTAATTCGGAACCTTTATTGGCCATCGAAAAATGGTCAAAAAAAAGCTTGGGAGGGTGTCATGAAAAAACATGGCAAGACCAAATTTATCTTCATAACCGGTGGGGTTCTCTCGTCACTTGGCAAGGGATTGACGGCCGCTTCCTTGGGTAGTTTACTTAAATCCAAGGGCTTGGGCGTGTCCATGCAAAAGCTGGATCCCTACCTAAATCTCGATCCCGGCACCTTGAGTCCCCACCAGCACGGAGAGGTTTTTGTCACCGATGATGGGGCCGAAACCGACATGGATCTGGGTCATTACGAGCGGTTTTTGGGATCGCCCATGACCAGGCGATCGAGTTACACGACCGGCCGAATTTACAGCGCCGTCTTGGATAAAGAGCGAAGCGGGGTCTTTGACGGCCGCACCGTTCAGGTCATTCCTCACATAACCGACGAGATTAAGAGGGCCGTTTTATCCATGTCCTCGCCAAATTTGGACGTGGTTTTAGTCGAGGTTGGCGGAACGGTCGGCGACATTGAAGGCCAGCCCTTTTTCGAAGCCATGAGGCAACTAAAGCATGAACTGGGAAGAAGCCGCTCCTTGTTTTTGCATCTAACCTTACTGCCCTATCTGGGCATCACCCAGGAACTAAAAACCAAGCCCACCCAGCACAGCGTCAAAGAGTTAAGGAGCTTGGGCATCCAGCCGGACATCATCATCTGCCGGGCCAGCGTACCGGTGGATAAGGAGACCAAAAATAAGATCGCTTCGTTTTGCGACGTGGCCAAAGACGCCATTTTCACGGCCGTGGACGTCAAAAATATTCATGAGCTGCCCATAGAGCTTTTCAAGCAGGGCTTGGAGCGCAAGGTCTCCAGGCTTTTACGGTTGGGTACAAAACAGCCGGACATTAAGCCCTGGCGGGATCTGGTTGACCTGCAAGCCAGCCTTTCCCAGAAGGTCACCATCGCCGTGGTGGGAAAATACGTCTCCTTGACCGAGTCCTACAAAAGCCTCCAGGAAGCCTTAACCCACGGGGGTTTGGCCCATAAAGTCAAGGTGGAAATCAAATACGTCAACGCCGAGAAATTGACCTCAAAAAACGTCGATTCCTATTTGTCGGAGGCCCAGGGCATTTTGGTGCCTGGGGGTTTTGGCGACCGCGGGATCAAGGGCATGATTATGGCCATAAAATACGCCAGAACCTTTAAGCGGCCCTTTTTTGGCATCTGTTTGGGTCTCCAATGCGCCGTGATTGAATTTGCCAGAAACGTGGCCAGGCTCTCAAAAGCCGACTCGGAAGAATTTAACCGCCAAGCCGACCATCCGGTTATTTTTTACATGGCCAGCTGGTTTGATCCCAAAACCGGGCAGATGACCAAGAGATCCCCGAATGATGACAGGGGGGGCACCATGCGGCTGGGCTCTTATCCCTGCGAAATTAAGCTGGGCACCTTGGCTCACCAGGCTTACGAGGCTGACCTTATCCACGAGCGCCATCGCCATCGCTATG
>JAITJP010000361.1 GCA_031278835.1 Deltaproteobacteria bacterium | reverse complement strand
TGGTCACATGATAAACGCATAAAACCATGAGAGGTCATAGATAAGTTACCCAGGCGACGATTAACCAAGTCAACGGCTCCCAGAAGTCCCCAAAAAAGCTTCGGAGCCATGCCCCAGCGTCACAGCCGCCGCGGGGCTATTTGAGCCGTTTACCGGCCAGTTTTAAACCAAGATCTGGTCACGTTTTTTGGCTTAGGAAAAACTCAAATCATCCCAACTAATCGAGGCCTATTTTTGAGCAAAGGAAAATACCCCAAGACAAGTTAAAAAAAACCACTGGAACTCCAATCAGTTCCCAAAATTACCCAATCCCAAAATACCCCTAACGAAAGAATTTTTGCCACTAAAAAATGAAAAAATTTGAACGGCCAACCCAGTCACCATGGCTTGGAACCAAAACCAGTTCCCAAATAAAAATCAAAACCTCGGCTGGATTTTTAAACACAAAAATGCCCTGGTCAAGCAAAAAAAACTGACCTACAAAAAAAACAAATTTGCCCCAAAAAAGGGAAATTTTTTTTAAAACTTAAATGAGTTTTTTTATTAACCCGTCACCCTTGGTCATGGGAATCATGACCGCGAAAATACAGGATTACAAAGCAATGCCCATGGAAAGAAAAAGAATCATGAGGGCCTTGGCCTTGAGTCAGGAAGAAAGGCTTTTTGAGCTAATGGGGAGCTTGGGGGACTTACCTCCGTTTGAGTACCTTAGGCGACCGCAAAAAGGCTTAATCATGGCCAAGGCCAGGGCCGAGGCCACCAAAGTGGCCTTTAACCTGGGGGAGGTTTTGGTCACCAGATGTTCGGTGAGTGTTAAGGGCCGGATTGGGCACGCCTATATTTTGGGCGATGTGCCGGAGAAGTGTTTGGCCGCGGCCCTGGCCGAGGCCTTGGCCCAGGATGAGGTTTATGGGCCGGGCATTGAAAAAATGGTCCTTTGTCTGGAAGAAGATCTGGCCAGGGCTAGGGCCATGGAAAACATTCAGACCCAAAAAACCAAGGTGGAATTTTTTACCTTGGTCAGAGGAGAAGATGAAAACTAATCAAGATCAAAAGAAAAGCGGGCCCAAAGTGGCTGAAATTAAAGCCAGCGACCCTGGGGCGCTCGAAGCTGAGCTGGGGGAAAAAAGCCCCTTCCCGGGCCGGGGCGAAAACCCCGGGCCCGGGTTTGAGGATTACGCCTTGGCCAGTCAGGTGGTTTATCGCTTGGCCTTGTCGGCCATGGCCAAGCCCACCAAGAGATTTTTTTATGATTTTAAGTCTCTGATTAAGAGCCCTCCGCCGCTGCCTTATGTGGTGGCGGCTTTGGCCTTGACCTTGTGCGATCATTTGACCCCAGTTTGGCTGTCGCCGTCTTTTGAAAAGGCCGAGAGTTTTTTGGTCTTTCATGGATCAGTGCCGATTGTTCGGGAGCCGGCAAAGGCCGACTTTGTTTTGTGCGCCGGTCTTGGAGAAATGCCCAATTTGGCTGAATTAAATCAAGGCGATCCCAGGTATCCGGATAGGTCTACCACGGTCATTTTGGGTAGGGCCTTTGAAGAATTAGATTCGGGGCTTGACTTATGGGCCTTTGGACCGGGCTTGGAGGACGAAACGGTTTTTCAAAACCATGGGCTGGATCGGCAGTTCGTGGCCCAGTGGGCCTTAAATAGGGCTGGCTATCCCTTGGGCCTGGATGTTTTTTTGGCCGGGAGTGATTGGTTGGCCGCTTTGCCTAGGTCTTTGACCTTAAGACTTAAGGCCAGCTGAAGATTTTTTTACCAAGGCCTCATGGAAATTTAAAAGAAATTTTACACTGAGAATATAAGATTTGTTTTGGTTAAAAGTCTCGGTTTCTCTCTCTTTATTCTGGTTTTTTTAAGCAAAAAAAAGCATTTTTTTTCTTGGGAGTATTGATGTACGTAGCCGTTAAGGGCGGTCAAAAAGCCATTTCCGAGGCCCACAAGTTACTGGAAGTCACTAGGCGCGGGGATACCGAGCTGGCCGAAATTTCTTTGGCTCAGCTGCAAAACCAGCTCTCCTTGGCCGTGGATCGGGTTCAGGCCGAGGGATCGCTTTACGCCCCCAGGATGGCCGCCTTGGCCGTCAAACAAGCCCAGGGCGATTTGGTGGAGGCCATCTTTCTCCTAAGGGCGGCCAGGGCTAGCCTGAAGCGTTTTGGCTATTCCGAGCCCATCAAAACCACGGCCATGAGGCCCAGGAGACGGATTTCTGGAACCTTTAAGGACATTCCCGGAGGCCAGATCTTGGGGCCAACCTTCGATTACACCCATCGTCTGCTAAAGCCCTCGCTTATGGATGGAGAGGATGGGGTCAGGAAAGTTGGTCAAGACAGGGAACCTGGCCAAGATAGCCAGAAGGGCTTGGGCGGCCTGGGCGACCCTCTTGAAGCTTGGGAGGACTTTGGGGCCCAGGCCCCGGAGGGGCCAAAACCATCAAACGGGGGAGAACTAACCGGGGTGGCCAGTATCTTGGAACTGGAAGGCCTAATCGAGACCATCGAAGATCTTGAGTCAGCCCAAAGACCCTTTGATCTGACCAGGGAGCCTTTGGAAGTGCCCTTAAATCGAGGCGGCCGGCTTCAGGCCCTGGCCAGAGCCGACGAGGGCTTTTTGTTGGCCTTGGCCTATTCCTCCCAAAGGGGTTTTGGTTCGGTTCACCCTTTCGTGGCCGAGCTGAGGCTGGGTCCGGTGGAACTGGAGTTTAGGGCCCCGGAACTGGATCTGGTCATTACCGTGGGAGAAATCGAGGTCACCGAATGTCAGACGGCCAATCAGTTTAAAGGTGGCGGGGGCAAACCGCCCATGTTCACTAGGGGCTATGGTTTGACCTTTGGCCACAATGAACGTAAGGCCCTTTCCATGGCCATAGTTGACCGGGCCCTTAGATCCCGGGAACTTAACGAAGCCATTAAAGGCCCGGCCCAAAACGAAGAGTTTGTTCTCTATCACTCGGACAACGTGGAGGCCTCGGGTTTTGTCTCTCACATCAAGTTACCCCACTACGTTGACTTTCAAGCCGAGCTATCGATGTTGCGGGAGATGAGAAAAAAATTAATGGCTCAAAAGGAAGGCCCAGGCCCAGACGGGGAAACTTCTGGGCCGGAAAGCAAAAAAGAGTAAAAACTCCCGAATCATCATAATTTACCTTCCCGGTAAAAGTTTTTAAAACTAACCAGCCCCTGGGCTGGGAAGTTTTAATCAAGGGCTAAGGTCTTAGAGAAGGTTCATGAAAACCCTTTCAAAAAAAGTTACGGAAAAATCCCCGGCGCCCATCCAGGAAAGGGGCGGGAAAATTTGGGAGATTTTAAAAGCCCAAAATTTTTCGGCCAGGGGAGCGGGAGCGGCTAAGAGCCAAGCTTTGGGCGGGGAATATAACTTCGCTTACCTAGACGAGGACACCAAGAGAGAGATTCGGCGGGCCCTTTTGAAGGCCGTGGCCATCCCGGGTTACCAAGTACCCTTCGCCGGACGGGAGATGCCCATGCCATATGGCTGGGGCACCGGAGGCATACAGATTACCGCCTCAATCATTGGGCCCAAGGACACCTTGAAAGTCATTGACCAGGGCTCAGACGACACCACCAACGCCGTGTCCATAAGAACTTTTTTTGAGGCCTTGACCGGGGTGGAGACCACCAGCGAAACGGCCAAAGCCTCGATCATCCAGACCAGGCACAGAATTCCGGAAACGGCTTTGTCGGGAGAGCAAATCATGGTCTATCAAGTGCCCTTACCCGAACCCATGAGGCATTTGGAACCCAGCGAACCGGAGACCAGAAGTCTGCACGCCCTTTTTGAATATGGGCTGATGTATTTAAAACTTTATGAAGACATCACCAAGCATAAAGAAATCACCATCAGCTATGACTATCCGGTTTTGGTGGCCGATCGTTACGCCATGAGTCCTTCGCCTATTCCCAGATTTGACAACCCCAAATTAAACCAATCAAAGGCTTTGCACTTGTTTGGAGCCGGTCGGGAGAGAAGGGTTTACGCCATCCCACCCCACACCAAGGTTAAGAGTTTTGACTTTAGCGATCACCCCTTTAGGGTCCAGAGCTGGGATAAAAAATGCGCCATTTGCGGGGCCGGGGATTCTTACTTGGACGAGATCGTTCAAGACGATCAGGGCAACAGGATGTTCGTTTGTTCGGATTCCGACCATTGCCAAAAGCGCCTTAAAGAAGGGGCCTCGGCATTGGATTTTGAGGCCAAGTCCGAAATTAGTCCGGTGCGGGCTTCGGAAAGGGATTTTGAAAAAGATCGGCCCTCCTCTCCGCTCAAGGCCCCTGGGGGCGAAAAACCTGGCCATCCAGTCAAAAAACCTCTTAGCCAAAGCGAAAACTGAAATGACCAATATCCAAGAACAAAGCCCAAAGACTGGTCAAGAACTAAGTCTCCAATACGAAAGCGAAAAAGAACCTCTGCTTAGGGCCCAAGGCTTAACCCATTACTACGGCGACAAGCTGGGTTGCCGGGAAGTAAGTTTTGAGGTCTATCCCGGGGAGATCCTGGGCCTGGTCGGGGAGTCCGGTAGTGGCAAGACCACGGTCTTAAAGCTCATTTCCGGGCAGATGAGACCTTATTCGGGCCAGGTCCTTTACCGGGACGCCCATGACCAAGAGCTTGATTTGCATCTTTTGCCCGAAGGCCACCGGAGACTTCTCCTTAGAACCGAGTTGGGTTTCGTTCACCAAAACCCCAAAGACGGATTGAACATGGCCGTAAGCGCGGGGGCTAATATCGCCGACCGGCTCCTTTCCGGTGGAGCCAGAGTCTACCGGGAAGTGAGAAACCGGGCCTTGGACTGGTTGGAAAGAGTGGAGATTAATACCGAGCGGTTAGACGATCGTCCGGGTCAATACTCCGGCGGTATGCTCCAGAGACTCCAGATCGCCAGAAACCTGGTCACCTCTCCCAGGTTAGTTTTCTTAGACGAACCCACTGGCGGTCTGGACGTTTCCGTTCAGGCCAAACTTTTGGACTTAATCAGAAACCTGACCGGCTCCCTTAAACTGGCCGCCGTTTTGGTTACCCACGATCTGGCCGTGGCCAGGCTATTAAGTCAAAGGCTCCTGGTCATGAAAGAAGGCCGGGTGGTGGAAACGGGCTTAACCGACCGGGTTTTGGACGATCCCCAGGATCCCTATACCCAGCTTCTGGTTTCCTCCACCCTCGAAGCCTAAGCCCAAGATCAGAAAAAACTAAAAAAATCCCAAAGAAAATCTAAAGAAGAATCTAAATAAAAAACTAAAAAAAACATCTAAAAAATAAAAACATGAAGATAAAGTAAGAATAAGATAGAATTACGTAAATATATAATGAAGCAAAGAAAGAAAAAAAGAAAAGAGAAGAAAAAGATAATAAAAAGATAAGATATTTAAGAAAGTTTTAGGTTTTTATTAAAGGCAATAATTTTAGCCATGATTTAGGTTAGTTTAAGAAATTTTTGTGTTTAAATAGAAGCCAAAAAAAAAATCTAGCCCAGACCACTTTTA
>JAITJP010000355.1 GCA_031278835.1 Deltaproteobacteria bacterium | reverse complement strand
AATTTCCAAAACCCTTTAGGCTCCTTTGCCTCGGCTTCAAAAATTTTTCCCTAAAATCTTGATTTTCATTTCAATCAGCCCAACCAAAAATCCCAGAGCAGACCTCGCTCCAAAACGGCCCCGTAAAGGCCCAAAATCGGCCCACAGCGGCTTTGAAATCTCGTGATGGGATATTTATCGGGTCCGGGGGTAAAAATCGGGCCAGGGGGCCATAGGGCCCTTTTATGGGCTAGTGTGCAAATTAGGCCATTAGGCCCGTTTAAAACGAAAATTAGAAGCTAATTAAAGCAGTTTTGGGCCAAGATTTTTTTACTTGGGGGGCCAATGTTCTTAATGGCTTGGGAATTTTACTAAAGCGTAAAGTAAAGCCCTGGGCTAAGGTCGGGATTTAGCCAAGAGCCTTGTCTACCAGAGCCATGAAGCGGGGGTTTTGGTCCTGGAGGGCCATGGCCGAGAGGGCCGAGGGGATGTCGGAGGGGTATTTTAGGGAATTAAGTTGCTTGTCTTGGTGGCGGGTAAAGAAAGCCGTTTTGACCAAAAAGTTAAGGTCACCTTGGACCGGGGTAAAGTAAAGGCGATCGTCTTGGACGGTTACGGGCATGGGTAAACCGGACTCTTGAAGTTGGGTGAGAACCTGAACCGGGTTTAGGTAGTGATTCATGTTGGCGTTTAGGAATTTTATGTCCCGGGGCAGGACGTTTTTTAGATTAAAGCTCTCGATTACCACGTCTCGGGCTAGGCTGGGGTCGTGGGCGCACATGCCGCCCTTAATGGGGTTGTGTTGATTGTTTAGGGTAATTTCCATCATCATGCCAAAGCCGGAACGGCCCAGGCGAACGGCCAAGCCTAAGGCGTATTCCTCGATGGCCTTGTTTAGGTAATCAAGATCTTCGATGTTATTGGAAATCAGATCAACGAAATTAGCCAGGCGATGAAAAAATTCCTGGCGGCTAAAGTAGTGAGCTTGGCCAGAGTCGTCCAGGCGATAGATTTGATTATCCATGGTCTTTTGCATGATCATGTGGCCATGGTTGTGCAGGCGTTTGGGCGAGCTTGGGTCAAAGGCCCATTTTTGACCTGGGGATTTGTTTAGGCCGTGAAAAGAACTCTGGGCCATCAGCCAGATGTTTTCCAGGGGCATGACCTTCGACAAGGCGCTCACGGCCTCGCGGCGCATGGCCTCGAGGTGATCGGCGGCGCCAATAAGTAAAAAAGTTTGTTTCTTTATGACCTTCTGGGGATCGAGGCCGTATTGTTCGGCCAGGTTGATGATTTCGGCCAGGGGTTCTAGGAGATGTCTTAGGCCCAGGGAGATGGGCTTAAGGTGGGCCCAGGCCTCGACTTGGCCGATTATTTCAGCCAGATCTCTAGGGCGTAGGAAAAATTTTGGGCCCAAGCCCAGTCTGGTGGCCTCGCCGGCGGCCGGGTGTTCCCAGAGAATTAAGCCATCGAGTAAGGACCTTAGGCCCAAGTCCTTGAGGCTGGGCATGGGTTCCAAGACCCTAATCGATTGCGGGTCAATCAGGCTTTTAAGGCCCGGGTAAGCGTTTATCTCGTCTTTGGCCTCGAGAACCTCGGCCGGGCTGCGATAATCGGCCAGGACCGTATTGGCCAGGGCCAAACAATCCTCCAGATAGGTTTTTGGGTCTATTGGTCGAAGGCGTTTCATAAAAGCCAGAGTGGGCCAACGGTCCTAAAAATAAGGACCGTTGGCGGTTAGGCCATGATTTTGGCCAAAAAAAACCGGGCTAAAGAAGCCAGCCCAGTCCTTCAGGGGTTGGGCTTTTGGAGCCTTTAGAAGTTATTCCACCAGGGTTTTAGCGAAAATGGCCATGGCCGCTGCCACGGCCGGGTTTTCTTCGGACAAAACCGAAGTGGGTTGGCCCAGTTGATCGCTTTCGTAGATGGCCGGATCGTCGGGGATGACCCCGGCCAGGTTCATGGGTTCTTCGTTGATGATGGCCATGACCTCGTCGGGAACGCCGCCGCGGTTACGGTTTAGAATCAAGTATTTGTGCCGGATGGTGATCTTAAGCTCGTCCACCAAGCGCCAGATCCTCAGGGCGGCCGTGAGGCCCCGGCGGGAGGCGTCGGAGACGACATAGAAAATATCCATGTATTTGGCCGTCAAGCGAGAAATGTGCTCCATGCCGGCTTCATTGTCAATGACCTGATAGGGATAGTTTTTAAAGGTCTTGTCCAAAACGGCGGCCAAAACGGAATTGGCGGCGCAGTAACAACCCGAACCCTCGGGTTGGCCCATGACCACCAGATCAAAGTCGTCGCCTTCGACGATGGCTTCCTGGGTTCTCATTTCGATTAGGGTGTCTTTGGTAATCGAGACGTCGCCAACCGTGGTCTTCATCTCTTCGCGGGCGTCGCTTAAGGTGCGATCATAGGTCATGCCCAAAACGTCGGCCAGGTTGGCGTTGGAATCGGCGTCAACGGCCAAGATGGGCACCTTACCTATTTTGGACAAATAACGGACGGCCATACCGGCCAAAGTGGTCTTGCCCGTTCCACCTTTACCGGCCATGCCTACTATAAGGGACATATTTATTCTCCATATGTGTTTATCGTTCGCTAAAGACTTGGACAGCCGAGGCGGCCGGCCAAGAAATTTTCTCTAACTTTTTCTAAAACCATAAAACATTAAATTTCACGGTGACTATCAACAAAATAACCTTAATTCCAGGCCTCATGGGGCTAAAGCTTATGCCCATCAGGCCGACCATCAAAGTCATTTAAACTTAAAAGCTCAACTTTGCTTAAAGGCGGGCCCTTTGCTTGGTTCCCAAGAGCCCCAAAAAAATTTTTCTAAAACTCCAGACTTTTGGGGGTCCGGGGAAAGGCCTGGACGTCACGGATGTTGTTGACCCCGGTTATGAGCATCAAAAGGCGATCAAAGCCCAGGCCAAAGCCGGAGTGCTCAGCCGAGCCCCAGCGTCTCGAGTCCAGATACCACCAGTAATCTTCTTCAGAGAGACCCTGTTCGTGAAGGCGAGCTATAAGAAGCTCGAGTCGGTGTTCACGCTGAGAGCCGCCGATCAGTTCGCCCACCTTGGGCATCAAGACGTCCATGGCCGAGACGGTGCTCCGGTCATCGGACAGGCGCATGTAAAAAGGCTTAATGGCCTTGGGGTACTCGTAAACGCTAACCGGGCCATCGAGGCTTTGACAGAGATATTTTTCGTGCTCGCTGGCCAGATCGCTGCCCGGATAGGGCTGGATCTCAAATTTCTCGTGGCTTTTTAAGAGCCAATCCATGGCCTCTTTGTAGGTCAGCCGGTGGTAGAGCCCGGTTTGCAGTTTTTCCAGTCTATCCAAAAGGCCCTTTTCCACGTAATTATCAAAGAGTTCTAAATCTTTTTGACAATTGTTCAAGGCATAAGCGATTAAGTACCTAATCATTTCCTCGGAAAGGTCCAAGATGTCAGAGAGATTATAAAAGGCCGCCTCGGGTTCAACCATCCAAAACTCGGCGGCGTGTCTGGCCGTGTTGGAATTTTCGGCCCGAAAGGTTGGGCCAAAGGTGTAGACCCGGCTTAGGGCCATGGCCATGAGTTCGGCCTCAAGCTGGCCGGAGACGGTCAAACCGGCCCAGCGGCCAAAAAAGTCCTCGGTCAGGGGCGCCTTCTGGCCTTCGGGCAAGGTGGTCACCCTAAAAACCGAACCGCCGCCCTCGCAATCGCTGCCGGTGATGATCGGGCTGTGAACGTAAAAAAAGTCTCTCTGTCTAAAAAAATCGTGGATGGCCCAAGCCATTTGGCTTCTAATACGGGTCATGGCCCCGTATTTATTGGTCCTGGGCCTAAGGTGGGCTATTTGACGTAAAAACTCATCGGAATGACGCTTTTTTTGCAGGGGATAATCGGGCTCCATAGCGGCATGGCTAAGCAAATACTTGGAGACCAGCTCCCACTTCTGGCCTTGACCTTGGCTGGGCTCAAGATCCCCTTTGACTTGAACGGCCAGGCCGGTGGTGACATTTCTTAGTTGTTCGGCCATAGCCTCATCGAGCTCATCGTGCCTATAAACCACCTGGAGATTGGCTAGGCAGGTGCCATCGTTGATCTCAATAAAGGTGACATCCTTACTTTCTCGCTTGGTTCTGACCCAACCGTCCAGGCAAATACCGACTATATTTTCCTCGGAAGCCAAAAGATCTCTTATTTTATAACTATTCATAAATATTTCCAATCAAATATTGACTAAAATTGATTTAAGAGAAAATTTTTAAGGCGCGGCTCAAAATTTAACGAAGGAATCTAGTCATTTTAAGACCTTCAAACCGCTGGCCCAAAAAGCCGCGGCCGAACTGGCCAAATGACATCAAGAAAGATTTTAATCATCGATCGGCCTCCTGTCAACCTATCGATGGAGAAAAGAAAAAATTAAAAAGTTAAATCATGCCCAAAATACTATTAAAAATCGTCACGACTTTCTTTTTGTAAATTAAAATACCTTTAAAGTTTATATTTAGTTAATAATCTTATTTTTATAATTATCGTCTATATAAAAATAGTTTTACTATCTTAACGGCTGATTAAAGACTTACGATAAAGAATTTAGCCTATTTTAAAGGCCGATTAAAGCTTTTTTAGGGGCCTTTCCAGGGCCGGCCTTGGTCTGGGCCAAAATTTTCGGCCCAGCCCAAGGGGCCCGCCCAGGCGGTTGATAATTTAAGCGCCAG
>JAITJP010000303.1 GCA_031278835.1 Deltaproteobacteria bacterium | reverse complement strand
AAAAAAAGAAAAATCTCTCCCTAACTAGTTAAACTTACTACTTTATCCCCGAGATCCAGTTAAGCCTGGCTCTGGCCAGGGCCGGGCTACCTGGTACTCATTTTTTGGAAAGGCCGGTGAAGGCCCCAAATAGCCCCCTGGTCAGCTTTGACCGGCAAATGGCCTTTACCCCCAGGCCAAGGCTTTTCAAGCCCTCCCAGGGTCGATTTGGGCCTTTAAAAGCTAAATCTAGGGTAGACCCGATGGTAGCATTAAGTGCCCCACAAAACCAGCCCCAAGGGCTAAGCAGGGGGTGAAAAGTCAACTAGGCCCAATTATTGGTAAATTATACCCAAGTTAGGCGGCTTTTCGCATAATTAGGCTCCAGGCCGCCCCCAAAGCCCCGGCGTAAAAGCCCAATTCCAGGGCTTCCACTTCCAGGCTCAGGGCCGAGCTTAGGTAGCGGGCCAGCAAAGGGGTGGTGGACAAGCCCCCGGTCAAGACCACCGGGGCCTGGGGCTTTAGCCGGGCGGCCAGAGAGGAGGCCCGGTCAGCCAGGGAAGCCAGGGCCCCGCCGATGATGACCTCCCGGGCTTGGCCTGAGGCCAATAAGCCCATGATCTCCGATTCGGCGAAAACGGCGCAGAGGCTGTTTAGACGAAACTGGCTATCGAAGGGCACTTTGGTTTCCAGCTCGGCCCAGTTTAAGCCCAGACGATTTAAGGCCATTTCCAGGAAACGGCCGGTGCCGGCGGCGCACTTGTCATTCATGAGAAAGTCATTGACTTGCCCGTGGCTTAGGGTGATGACCTTGGTATCCTGGCCACCGATGTCGATGACCGTTCTTACCCCGGGCCGCAGCAATTCGGCCCCGCGGCCGTGGCAGCTTATTTCCGTGATGACCAGATCGGTCCGGCCCAGCCTGAGGCGACCGTAACCGGTGGCGGCAATCTTGGGCACTTGGCTTAGGCCAGCCTTTTTAACCAGGCTGGCCAGAAGCTCTTCCCCGGTGGCCGTAAAATCCCAACCCGAGGGTAGAAAATCTCTGGCCAAGACTTTCAAACTCTGGTCGATGATTACGCCCTTGGAGTAAGTTGAGCCGCAATCGAGCCCCACGGCCCAAGCCCCCCTGGGCTGGTCAGCTTGGCTCAAGACAGGGTCTCGACAAAGGCCCGGGCCCGATTACGCAATAGCTCCAGATCGCTACTGGAATAATCGGTTTCCAGGCTCATGAAGGGTAGGCCTTTTGAGCGTAAAAACTCACGGATGTTGATGCTCTCAACCGAGTAGGGTTGACAGGCCGTTAAGACCATTTCGATGACCCCGTCGGCCGAGAACTGCTGGCAAAGCCTTTCCAGGAGCTCAAAACGGTTGGGGTTGGGGCTCATGACGGCGCAGCCGATTTCCAGATAGAAGTCGGCCAGATTGGCCCAGGGATCGCCGGTCTCGGGCACCTGGCGGTCGTATTGCTTGGCCCCGGTGCAGTTTTCAAAAGCCACGACCAGGCCGCCGCTCTCCTCGATGACCTTGACCACTTTTTCGGTGACCCCGCCCATGGGGCAGCCGGTGATGACAATCCTTTTGAGCGATTTGTCGATTTTGTTTTCACCGTTAGCGTAGGCTTCCTTAAGGCGTTTGATGGTGGTTTCGATTTCGGCCAGCTTTTCGGTTTGGTTGAATTTAAACTGCGAACCAAAGAGAAAGGAGAGCTGGTTTTGACCGGTCATGGCCGGCGGGACCAGGGCCGAGAGCTCATAGAACTCCTTGAGCCTAGCCCTTTCCAGGTTGCGCCTTTTGATGGCCTCCCTAAGATGGTCGTCGGTGATGGGCCGGTCAAATTTCTTTTCCAAAAATTCTTTGAGCCTATGGACTTCCGAGAGCCAAGCCGCCCTGGCCGCCGGCAGCTCCTGGGTCTGGGGCAGCTGCATGACGTAAACGTCTTTGAGGCGGCCCAAGAACTCGTACATTTTTTTCTTGCCGTCACAGGTGGTTTCCCCCACGACCAGGTCGGAAAAATACATGTAGGGGCACTTGTCGGCCACGGCAAAGCCGTAACTGGCTTTGATCAAGGGGCAGAGATTGGCCGGGAGGGTTTTTTCGGCCTCGGCGATGGTTTCGTCACTAGTTGAGCAAAGGCCCACCGGAATCAAACCAGCGGCCATGAAGAGCTCGTAAGGGGTGTAGGCGCAAAAGGTACCCACCACGCCCTTACCGTCTTCTTTGAGCTTTTTCATGGCCAGGAAGCCGTTCTTGCGGGCCTCGGAAAAAGATTCGAAAATCTCGGGTAAGGGCCTATTGTCGATAGTCATTTAAAATCCTCTATCTTATCTAAGGGAAGTTTAGATATGTTTGGTTGAATTTAAGTTAAATATATAAATTAAAACGCTAAAAAGCGGATTAAGTGAAAAAAAATAGGTGGCGGGAATATGTGGGAATCGAACCCACCTAGGCGACGGTCAGCCGCCAGCATTGGTTTTGAAGACCAAGGAGCCCACCAGAACTCATATATTCCCTTAGTTAAATTGTTATAGACCCGATTAATACCCTTTATCCCACTTTTTCCAAATTTTCCCTTCCAATTTCCCTTTCCCATTCCCATTCCTCTTTCCCTTTCCTATTCCCATTCCCTTTTCTCTTTTTTTTCTTTTGCCACTCTTTTTCTCACCATTTTCTAGGGCCTTTTAAACAAAATGGTCTTATTGGCGTCCTTTTCACTTTGGAAACGACGCCAAGGTGAAAAAACAACCTCAATACCAAGCCAGGACTATGATTTTAGTTGAGCTAGGGTAGACGGGGGCGCTAAAATTTAGTGGCCCTTCGAGGGTAAGGCTAAGCGGGGATAATCGAAGCGAATTTTTCATAAGTGGGACACGAACTTATTCAAAGCCTGGGGCCAAACCTTGGCCGAGCTTGAATAGTCAGAGTGGTGTTATATTTTTAAATAAAAGAAACATTTAGGTAATGACCTGTTAAAAATAACTAATTTTATAAACGACCGATTGCCGCCTTTTGTCAAGCGATTCCCGGTTTATTTCTTCAGCGTCCTGAGGCGACAGGGGCGCCTCCAAACCAGCCCCCGTGGTGGCGGTTAAGGTCCCCGCCCCGGTTAGGCTATCGCCTAATTGACTGGCGCTTTTAAGGGCCGGGGCGGCCACCTGGAGGGCGACCTGGGCCTGGACCTGGTTCGTGACTTGGGCCGGGACCTGGGCAGAAGCCGCCGGGGGCGCTTTGGGCCAGGCCTCGGCTAAGCCGCTCTGCTGGCCTGTTTCTGAGCTGGTCTTAAGTCTAGACTGCCTTCTGGTGGCCAGGAAAATAATTAAAACTAGCGCCAATACGGCGATGATAACTATTAAGGCGCTATTCATGAAGTTCCGCTTTTTGACTCATGGGCCGGTCAAGATTTGGTTAAGCTAGAGAAGAACTCTAAAGGGTCACGAAAAAGGCTCAAGGCCTATATGTTAACAGATAAGGCCCGGATGGTAAAACCATCCGGGCAGGGCCACTGACTAAACCGCCAAGGAGGGCCGCTTTTGGGCCTAATGGGCGCTTTTTTTGTCACCGCAGTAGGTGGTGTGAAGTAACTTGTGGCTTAAAGGCCCCAAGGGAGTTTTTAGAAAATCCTTGTAAAGGCTCTTGACCGAGGGATTTTCGTGGGATTTACGGATAGGCAACTCCAAGTCGTGGTTGTAGGTCGCGGAAATGCGTTGCCTAAAGGCCGTCTCAAAGCTGGTCTCATCGATCAGCTTGGGCTGGCCCCCACCGGTAACGCAGCCCACCGGGCAAGTCATGACCTCGACGAAATGGAGATCAAGCTTACCGGCGGCCAGAAGTTCCATGACCGGTTTGACGTTTTTGAGGCCGGTTACTATGCCGACCTTGATGGTCAAATCACCCACAACGATGTCGGCTTTACGGAACCCGTCGATGCCGCGGACGGCCGAGATGTCGATGGCTGGGATCTTCTCCCCGGTGATGAGCTCATAGCCGGTCCGCAAGGCCGCTTCCATAACCCCGCCGGTGACCCCAAAAATCTCGGCCGCGCCCGAGTAGTCGCCCATAGGCAGATCGAATTGTTCGTCCGGCAGGCTGAGAAAATCGATGCCGGCGTCCTTGATGAGCCAAACCAGCTCGCGGGTGGTCAAAACCACGTCAACGTCGCGTTCGCCGCTGTCGTTCATCTCTGGGCGGCTTGACTCGTATTGCTTGGCCGTGCAGGGCATGATGGAGACGCTGTAAATTTTCTTGGCCGGGACTTTTAAAAGGTTCGAGCCGTAGGTTTTGAAAAGGGCCCCGCCCATCTGCTGCGGGCTCTTGCAGGTGGATAGGTGCTTACGGAGGTCAGGGTAGTTAAGTTCCAGGTAACGGATCCAAGCCGGGCAGCAGGAAGTGAACATGGGTAAAACACCATTGTTTTTGACCCGGTGGATTAGTTCGCTGCCTTCCTCCATGATGGTGACGTCGGCGGCGTAATTGGTGTCAAAGACCTTGTCGAAACCCAGCCGACGCAGGGCCGCGGCCAGTTTGGCGGCGCTGACCAAACCAAAGGGCGCTCCGAAGTCCTCGGCAATGGCCGCCCTAACGGCCGGGGCGCTTTGGACCAGGGTATAGGCGTTGGGATCGGCCAAGGCGTTTTTGACTTCCATGATGTGGGTAATGTTGTGGGCGGCGAAAAGGGGTTCGGTGACCGTGTCAGGCAAGCCTCTGGCGGCGTGAACTTCCTGGTAAGCGGAGAAGCCATGCTCGGCCACGGAAACGTAGGATTTGCATTTCTGTACGCACTGGCCGCACATGACGCATTTTTCTTCGTTAACCTTTTGGGCTTGATGGGGTAAACCCTCGATGGCTAGGTTAGGGCAGATCTTGGTGCATTCCTGGCACCCGGTGCACAGTCTTTCGTCAATGGCGATCACGGTCATTATAAGGCCCTCCTTTCCGGGGTGCCGGCGTTGATAAGGGCCAGAGCTTCGGCGGCGGCGATGTTTTTGTCTTTGCGCTGCTGTTCCACGTCGTTTATGGACAAGGCCTTGTTGGGGCATACCCTAACGCAGGCCGGGCCCTCGGTCTCGGTGTAGCATAAATCGCATTTGGAGGCGGCAACCTTGGGGTCGGTTGAGCCGGGTTGGGTGACTTGCTTACCGGAGGCGTAGTAAGGCAACAAAGTAATGGCCCCGAAGGGGCAGGCCACCAAACAGTCTTTGCAACCGATGCACTTGGCTTCGTCGACGATGACCTGGTTACCAACCTTAGCGATGGCCGCTTGCTTGCAGACGGCCTTGCAAGGAGAGTTTTCACAATGTTTGCACTGTATGGGCATACTGGCTTGCGGAAGGACGGTCACGTAAAGCTTTGGGGTCACCGGCACGCTTATGGTTCCGACCGTTTGACCCACCTTATTGCGGGTTGTGTTATGAACTTGGAAGCAAGCCAGTTCACAAGCTTTACAACCGGTACATTTGGTAGTGTCTGTGGTTACAAACAGACCGAATTGGTTTCCCATAAAAAATACTCCTTGCGGTCGTTAGACCTATGGGTTGAAGAACTAACAACCCGCTTGTCAGGTTAAGAGGGTAACCGGCTTGACTATTTAGCGATATTTTTTAAATTAAACTAAAATTCAATTTATTGAGAGAAAAATAATCGCCAATGGCAAAAAGGTCGTTTCCGATTATTTGGGGGCGCCTTTAAATAAAAAGACGGCCTGAGTTCCCATAAAGTAAGGCCTTTAAAAAATAACCAAGATGTCATTTTTTAAAAACATTGATTCAAAAATCTAGCTAGCCAGTTTAGTCAAATTTTTTTGAATATAACTGAACCGAACTCAAAGGTCGCGAATAGCCGCGGCTTGCATAGAACTGGTCACAACTAACCAAAGTTGACCTGCCGGGCGAGGGGCCGCCAAGGCGAAACACTTTGTGGTCTATCGAAACAGGACCCTGGGATGTTGCTTGATTTGGCCAAAATAACATATGACTCCTTTCTTGTCAATAATTTTTGTTCAAAACAAACAGACAAGTCCATAGCCTATCTTCAATAATATAACATCCCGATATTTCAAATAAATACTCCCAGTCGGTCTTGTCAACTAATGCCCTTGGCTATTTTCAGCCCCTTAAGCCCCCAAAAATGGTTAAATTAATTTAAGGCCCCAAAGCGCTTTCATTTTGGCCCGGTCCCAGGCTCAAAAAGCCCCATTAAGCTAACTTAAAATGACTCTACTTTAAGGTGAAAATTAACTAAACCATACCTAAAATAACTAAAATATATATTTATTATATATAAACGCTAATAATCTAATTAAACAAGTAAAAATACATTATTAACTAATTATATCCCATTATAAAGCCAATAAAATAATAAAACTCACGTAAATATCCCTGGGCAATCAGATGTTTTTTTAAATCTCTCTAAGCCTCTGAAAATACAAGTCTTATTTACCAAGCCGGACATTTCCCTGAGCTTAAAAAAATGGCCTGGACCGTTATTTTTTATTGACAAAAGGTCAGCCCCGGTGTAATATTGACAAAATTAGACTGAAATGGAAAATTAAATCTTTTTCCTATTTTATCAATCAATAGTCCTAAAATGTTTATGTTTGATTTATCAAAATATAAAGTTTCAAGTTATCCTGAAACGGTCAATTGGCTGGCGGGAAATCGTTCCCTAAGCCCTAAGCAAGCTTTGTCGGCTCTCTCTCT
>JAITJP010000276.1 GCA_031278835.1 Deltaproteobacteria bacterium | reverse complement strand
TTGTTTTAACCATACGTTTATAATATCTTTTATAGATATAATTTTATTTTTTTTATTTATAACACAGTATTTAGCTAATGCTTGCAAATAATTATATACCTGAGCTCCGCTAGCACCTTCAGTCAGAATAAGAACTGTTTTTAAATCAATTTCATACTTAAATAAAGTATTTTGCAGAAAAAGATTAATAATATCTTTTCTTTGACTCCTATTAGGCAATTCTAATAATATTGAGACATCAAAACGTCTCCAAATCGCAGTATCCAAAAGATGATGATGGTTTGTAGCAGCCACAAGAAAAACATTAGCTGGCATCGCATCCATGTTTTGGAGTAATGTTGTCACCACTCTTTTTAATTCGCCAAGTTCATGTGAGTCATCTCTTTTTTTTGCGATCGCGTCAAATTCATCTAGAAAAAGCAGGATACGTTTGTTTTTTACATACTCAAATACTTTTCTTATGTTAGCTCCAGTTTGTCCCAAATACGATGAGACTAAACCGTCTAACTTTACGTAGGCGACAGGAATATCAATTTCACCTGCGATCGCGTTAGCGGTTAATGTTTTGCCGCATCCAGGAGGGCCACAGAACAACAACCTGTTGGTAGGTGTTATACCTTTTGAGAATAAATCATCAGCCATTTTCTGTTCTTCTATTATTTGTAGTATGGCTTCCCTTGTTTTTTCACGCAAAGCCACATCAGCCAATTTCACTTTAGATTGAAGAACAGATATTAGTTCAAGTGTGCTATCTTTATCTTTTGGAGTTGGTAAAACTCCCTGAGTCGTAAAAAACATTTCAGATAGAGGACTTGAGGGAAAAGAAGTGGAGGTCTTTTTTTCAGCCGAATAAGCATTTCTGATTGACCTTGCCAATAGAGCATTGCCTTTTCGTTCTTCATCATCCGCTAAGTTATTCAACGCTTTTTTGAAAGCGTCTTCACTCCCTCCGCAGTGAGCTTCAATTAGCTTAATGATTAAACCTGATTTCATAAATTAGATCTCTTTATTTTGGACATCATTGTCCATGTCTAAAATTATGACTTAAAAAAAAGATCCTGTCAAGTAAAAATTTTGGACAAGATTGGACACGCAATCTTTTGAAAAACTCAAATCCGTATTACCAATACTTTAGCAAACTAGTTTCTTACAAATTTCTAACAGATAATATTTTCATGATAGTTTTAATTGTCTAAAAGTATCGAAACTCTAACTTGAACAGAAATTTCACCACCTAATTCTTGGTATTTTAGTGGCTGAATTAAACCTTTATTAGGGATCGCACTGGGAAGTCGGTTGGGCAGTTTTGGGAATAAGCAGGTGTTCTAGGGCAATCACCAAAAGCGTACCCATGACAAAACCATTGGCGATGATGGGGCGTAGGATTGAAGGGAAGGAATGAAAAACTTCGGCTGGGGCAAAGGCGATTAGGAGACCGATCATTAGGGGCAAGCCTACGACCAGGCCTTGAAGGTAATTGGCCACGGCCCGCTCTGAGACCAGTAGGCTTAGGCCGCCGGAGAGTTGGGAGACCATGGAGTATAGGAGAACGGCCCCCATAATGGGCTGGGGGATTGAGACCAGGATGGCGATAAAGCTGGGGGCCAAGGCCGAGGCCATCAGGGCCAGGGCGGCCGGGATAAAGGTTAGTCGGGCGGCGCAGGAAGTGGCCGAGATTAGGCCAACGCTCATGGTGTAATCGACCGGGCCAATGACTCCCAGGAGGCCGGAAAAAAGGCTACCCAGGCCGGTCATACCCACGCCCCGGCGGACCCGGGCATCCATGTCCGGAGCCTTAAGCATGCGGCCCACGGCCTCGGTGGAACTCATCTCGTTTACGATTAGGGCCAAAAAGCACATGACAAAGGCCAGGATGGGGCCAAGTTCAAAGCTGGGGCTTAGAAATAAGCCGGCCCGGGGGAGTCGTGGGCTTGGAGCTTGGCTGACCGCGGTGGCGGCGGGCAGAAAGAAACGGTAGGCCAGAGTGCCGACCATAAGGCCAAGGGGCATGGTCAGGCTTTTTAGGGAGCCTTTGAGTAATTCATTGGTGACCACCAGGGCCAGAAGTAAAATTATGGCCAGGACCAAGGCCGGACCGGCTTGGGCTAGGCCGGTTTGGGGATTAGGGCCAAGGATTAAGCGGGACATGACCGGGCTTAGGGTAAAAGCGATAAGAATTAAGATCACGGCCACGATTCGGGTGGTAAAAAAGCGCCTTAGAGCGGCCATGCGGTTGGTAAAGCCCAGGATGGCCATGAGCGCCCCGCCCAGGGCCATGGCCGTGTAAAGGGCGCCTATGGAAGCCTCGGTGGTGGCGGCCAGGCCCACCATGAGGACGGTGGCCGGACCAATGACTAGGGGTAAGCGGTGGCCGAGGGTTATTTGGGCCAGGGAAATTAAGCCCATGGCCAGGAAGAGTTTTTGGAGATACCAGACCTGGTTGGGCCAGTCGGGGTAATGGAGAGCGGCCACGACCACTCCGGTCACCACCACGCAAGGCAGGGTCACTACCCACCATTGCAGACCGTAAAGGATAAGAATTGGCCAGGGCGGGCGATCCTCTAAATTAAAAGCCATGGTCCCGACCTCCTTAAAAGAGTAATTACTCAGAGAAAATTGATTGGGCCATTGACTCATTATAACCCGAAGGGGCCGTAAATTGGGAGTTTTTAAAAAAATTTAGGCTGGGATCAAAGGGGGTTTTTCTGGCCGTAAGAGGCCCCGGGGCCGTGTTTACGAAAGTAGTGTTTGTCCAAAAGGGTTTTGGAAACCGGCTTGGCCTTTTGGCAAAAAAGGGCCATGGCGGCGATCTCTTCCAAAACCACGGCGTTATGGACGGCCTCATAGGCCGAGCGGCCCCAGGTAAAGGGGCCGTGATTGGCCACCAGGCAACCGGGGATGCCCTGGTAATCGGGATGAGATTGGGCGATGACCTTTCCGGTATTTAGTTCGTAATCGTTGGTTATTTCCTGGTCGGTTAAGGGCCTTAGGCAGGGTATTGGCCCGTGAAAGTAATCGGCGTGGGTGGTGCCGTACGGGAGAATGGATTTTTGGTTTTGGGCGAAAATAGTGGCGTTACGGCTGTGGGTATGGCTTACGGCCCCGATATTGGGAAAAGCGGAGTAGAGTTCCAGGTGAGTAAGGGTATCGCTTGATGGTTTAAGGTCACCTTCAATGGTTTGGCCCTTAAGATCGACCACGACCATGTTGTCTGGCCGGGTATCTTCGTAATTTAGGCCGCTGGGCTTAATGACCACCAGGTTTTTGTCTCGATCGATGGCGCTGACATTGCCCCAAGTAAAAATCACCAGGCCATGGCGAGGCAAAAGTAGATTAGCCTCGTAAACTTCTTTTTTTAGTTTTTCAAGCATTTCAAAAAATCGTCTCCAAAAAAAAATTTTTTTAAAAAAATCTCCCCCCAGGCTAAGAGCCCCGAGGGGCTTAGCCTGGGGAAGGTTTTTTAGGAATTTCGCCAAACGGTCTCGGAAAGTTGAATTTCCCGCTCAAAGTCAGCGGCCGTGGTCTGGCTTGAGATGTGCAGGACCTCTATGTCCATGATCCGGGCCCAGTCCCGGGCCATTTCGGCGTC
>JAITJP010000198.1 GCA_031278835.1 Deltaproteobacteria bacterium | reverse complement strand
GGCCTTAGACCAGGCCAATGACCTTGAGGATAAGGCTAAAAAAGCCAAACAAGACGCGATTGAGGCCAGAGCGGCCGCAAATGAGGCCAAAAACGCCGCCTACGAGGCCGGCAGTTCTGATGCCTACAATAGAGCCTTGGCGGCCAATGACGTGGCTAATGAAGCTGAAACGAAAGCCAAAGAGGCTGAGTCAGCGGCCGTGGCCGCCCGGGAAAAAGCTAAGTCGGCTTTAGCCATAGTCCCTAATCCCTCCACGCCAACCATCCCGCCTTATGTCCCTGAGCCTGGAGATCCTGGAGATCCCGGAGATCCTGGAGATCCCGGAGATCCCGGAGAGCCTGGAGAGCCTGGAGAGCCTGGTGAGCCTGGTGAGCCTGGAGATCCAGATCCGTATGATCCATTTACAGATTATACTGACGCAAATAACGATGGAATTCCTGATGCCTGGGAAAACTTATCAGATCAAGATATAAGTGATCGCGTTTTAGAAAGTTTATTAGAAGAATTTAGTTTAGATGAGGGTCTTAAGGGTTTTGTAAAGAGTCAATTAATTGATTTAACCCTTGAATTTATGCTAAAGTGGTCAGGCAAATGGACTGCGAAAGCTTTTTACGCCGCTTTGTCAGGTGGAACTAGAAATTCATTAAAAGACATGATATTAACAAAGCTAAGAAATCCAGATCCTGGAAAAACAGTTGTTAATATTGGAGTATCTATTGTTTTAACTATTTTTGAAGTTTTAGTCCGTGATCAATTAGATATCTCTGACGATCCTCAGACATGGGGTGAAATATTTAAGGATTATGCGCTATCATTGTGCTTTGCCAACCTCCAAGCTGTCATAACAGGTGGACTTGAAGGCGGAAAAGTACAAGTCGATTTAGTGATAGCTAATTTCGGTGTTCTTCTTGACCAAGTAAATTTAGCGGCTAAACGTGCGGCTGAATATTCGGCCACTTTAGATAAACTACAAGATTCAGTTGTTAATGGTTTATTTTCGTATTCGGCTATTAAAAAAATGATCATTATAGAGGAAGCTAAAGAAAATAAAGATCAAGATCATATTGATCATTTGCAAAGAATGTTAAATGGATTTGATGATCTTTATAAAGATACTGAAGTTCTTAATTCGCTTGGAATAAATAGTACTTATTTGACTTTATATCCAGGTATACGAGATGAAGCCGCAAATTTATTAGAAAATATTTCTGGAATCGCATTTTTAATGTCTATGGGTGACTATGAACAAGCGAATGAAGTTTATGAGTCAGTTAAAATTTTGATTGATACTTATAATGAAAAATACATTGGAAGTCCGTTTAGTGAGTTTTACGAAGTCTTAGATACTTTACATATTATATTAGACATGTAAAATTTTATTTATTGTTGATAATAATAAATATTAGTTATAGGTCTTATTAATATGTTTTAGTGAATAACTTGCTTTAATATTAAGTCAGGCCACCAGACAAGGCTGATGGTCTGACTTCAAGACTAACTATTGATTTATTTATGTTTACTATCTTGTAATTTATATATTTTGGAATATAGTTCTTATTAATAACTGAAAAAACTTGATATAAAATACTCTATGGCTTTTACCGATCACGTTTTTACTGCTTTAGCCAAGGCGATCCCTTACCGCTCGCCTTGGCTATTTTATTTCACTACCCCATGATTTAGAGACTCTCTGTGGCCTTTTGCCCCAGCTTCGATAATAAATATTGCCTACCTTTGCTTGATTAACTGCCTTACCAAAAAAAATTAATTAAAAACTTAAAAACATATGACAAATATTTTCCTCAACTGTCAGGTATCTGTCTAGACTTACCCTCCAGATTTTTAAACAATAGATCTTGGATTTACTGAGTTTGGCCTGGTTTGACCGGGACTTAGGAACCTTGGAAATGGGATTTTGACGGGCCGCGGTTTAAATTTGAAACTTAGTTTGGCCGCCTGGGCTTGACTTCGCCAAAGCGCCCCTTTCCTTTAGCCCTTGGTTAAAGCTTTTCCCCAAGAACAAAAATATCCCCCAAGCCTTGCCAACCCTTATTTATCAAGGTCGGCCATTTCCCGGGCCAGATCGGCTAGCTTTTGGGCCAGTTCCGAGGTGGGATAGCTGCCTAGGCTTTGGCCTTTGACAAAAAGCCGGCCGCGGGCTTTGCCGCCGGCTATGCCCAGATCGGCCCTTTTGGCTTCACCGGGTCCGTTGACGGCGCAGCCCATGACGGCCACGGTTAGGGGGGTTTTTAGATGGCTAAGTAGGCTTTTAACTTGGGCGAGCAGGGCCGGCAGATCGATTTGGCAGCGGCCGCAGGTGGGGCAGGAAATAAAGCGGGGGCCCTTTTGGCGAAGGCCCAGGCTTCTGAGGATTTCCCAGGCGCAATCGACTTCTTCTTCGGGCGCTCCGGTTAAGGAGACCCTTATGGTATCGCCCAGGCCCTCGTGAAGAAGTATGCCCAGGCCCACGGCCGAGCGGACGCTGCCTGACTTTATATCCCCGGCCTCGGTAATGCCCAGATGTTGGGGCAGATCGCTGCGGAGGGAAAAAAGCCTGACCGCCTCCACGGTTTGGCTGACGTCCGAGGCTTTAAGGGATACCTTAAGGTTGGTAAAACCCGTCTCTTCTATTAAGGCTATTTCTTTAAGGGCGCTTTGAACCATGGCCTCGGCCCCGTGGCCGTATTTATCGACCATTTCCTGGCTAAGGGAGCCGGCGTTTACCCCCACCCGGACGCAGATATCGGCCTTTCCGGCCGCCTCGGCCACCTGACGGATCTTTTTGGCATCGCCGATGTTTCCGGGATTTAACCTTAGGCCGGCCACGCCCGCTTCGATGGCCAAAAGGGCCAGGCGGTAATCGAAGTGAATGTCGGCCACCAAAGGCACCTCGACCCTGGCCGTGATTTCCTTTAGGGCCAAGGCGGCCGGCTTGTCGGGCACGGCCAGTCTCACCACCTCGGCGCCCCGCCCGACCACCAAGCGGATCTGGGCCAGGGTTTTTTCGATCTCATGGGTCTTGGTATTGGTCATGGTCTGAACAATGACCGGGGCGCCGCCGCCGATGGTCAGTTGGCCAAGTTTGACCGTTCTGGTAGTCATAGATCTTTAATCCCGTTTTTTTCGTTTTTTTTACAAAACCCGTAAACCATCAAGTTAAACTATGAAGGCGTGGGTGGGGCTTAGAGTTTTGGGGTCCTATTGGGAGACCTGGGGCCATAAAAAAAGCCTTAGAATCGCCAAGCTCGAAAAGGCCAAACTAGCAAGGCCAAGCTAGAAATCGCCAAAACCTGAATCGCCAAGCCCGAAATGGCCAAAATAGAAAGGCTAAGCTAGAAATCGCCAAAACCTGAATCGCCAAGTCAACAAGCGCTAAGCCTCTACGGTTGACAGGTAAGGGACGCTGCAGTCGCGGCAAGCCGGAATGTCGCGGTAATGTCCGGACAGGTGGCTTTGGCGTAATTTTTGATATATTTCACCGTTCCAGATCTCAGAGATGGTTTGAGTGTTTACGTCACCCACGATCAATCTTCTTTCCCAATCCCCGCAACAAGGGCCGCAAATACCATCGTTAAAAATAAAAAGCCGTCTAAAAAGATCCGGGCAGACAAAATGGTCCGGGGCTGGGAGGCTGGAATAGTCGCGACCCATGACCGTGGGTAGGCCAAAGCCAATCTCGGCCACCTTGAGATCCCGAAAAAGCTTGATATAATCTGACTTGATCCGTTCGAGATCTCTTTCCCCTTCGCCAATGACCATACTGGCCCTGGTTTGGACATGTTTTAAACCCAGTTCTTCTTTAACCTCCATGAAGGAGGCGATATTGTCCAAAACGGCTAGGTAACGGGCCCCAACCCTAATGTTCTCATATTCTTTTTCGTAAGGGGAGTCAAAAGAAAAAAATATGTCGGTAAGTCCAGCCTTAAGTAGTTTTTTTGAAAGATAGCGGTTAAGGGCCACCGCGTTGGTGTTGATCATGACCCAAAGACCAGCTTGGGCGGCTAAAGAGACCATTTGAGGCAGTTTTGGGTGAAGAAGCGGTTCACCCAAAAAATTTAACTTGACCGATTGTAACCCTTCCCCTACCGAAAAAGCGATTATTTTTTCATATAGCGCCAGATCCAGATCGGCCAAGCCAAAAGGGGCCCAGTCGTTTTGACCGGTTTCCAGATAATGGGTCCTGGGGCACATCCGGCACCTTAAATTGCACCGATTGGTGGGGTCGATGTCCAGGTGAAGGGGATAAACCCCGGCCTTTCCGGTCCTGCCCCGCTCATCCCAGTCCCGCCTATAGGTCAGGTAACTTAGGGGGCGATGGGGCCGCCAGTCCAGTTCCGTGGGAGCGGTTAACTCGTAATAGGTCGGACTTCTATAGCCCTCGGTTAATCCATTGGCCTTGAGAGTCATTACCAATCGCCTTTTCGTTAGGGGCCCGACGCCGCCAATGGCCCAAAAGAACCCAGATATTAAAACCCCGGCCAGAAGGTCGGACCAAAAAGATCGACCTCAAGGCCTGTCCGGAAACCAAGGCCCAGGGCCCGCGGCAAGTTTGGCCAGACTATTGGCCAAACAAATCGTTTAAAATTCAGCCCAGGAGCGAAAATCCCGGCTCCTTTCTTATCGGCCATTTTTCTTGAAAAATTCAAAGCCTTTTGGCGGCCGACCCAGGGAGAATCGTATCATCAACCTTTATTATGGGCAAGTTCTCAGGGTTTAACTCAAACCCGAAGGAAAAATTAAGTAACATGGCGACCTTTCGCCGTAAGACAATTGACATCATGATCTTGGGACTGGCCCTTTTCGCCATGGTCAGCCTCAGCCCGAATGCTTTGGCCCAAGACGACTCGGCCGCCCAATGGTTGGAACGAGATTTTTTCGATCAAAACTCGCCCCAGGAAGAACCTCTGGACCAAGCGCCCTTATTTCCCGAACCGTTACCGCCAGACATTAATGAGCTTTACCCCACGGCCCAGGAATTAGACGACTCTCAAAGAAACCTGGAACCCGGGCCCATGGTTTACCCGCCCTTGGCCCCCTCGGTTAACCTTAACCAAGAATCGCAACCCTCGGAAAGGTTGCCCCTCCCACCCCCTCCGGTGGTTTCCAGACCAAGCGGCATGAGTTCCGGCGGTGAATCCATTGTCGAGGGCCTGGAGCCAGGACCCGGTCAAATTCTGGTCCAGGAACCCCTTTACGTGCCCTTGGATCCCAACTACGTTGATCAAGAGTTTGGAACGGCCGACCAAGGGCCAAGCCTCCCCCAGCCTGAGGTTGAGTTTGAGCCCTTAGACCCAGATTATGTCGATTCCGAGTTTGGCGTGGTTGCCGCCGATCCCGCTGAACCCTTAATCACTCAACCGGAGTCGCCGGTGCCCTTACCCTTGGCGCTCCCGCCAGTCCAAACCACCGAGGTCGAGGCCCAGAGGCCTGAAGTCGCGGCTCCGGAGAGCCAAAGCCCCTTGGCCCAAAGGCCTGAAGTCGCGGCTCCGGAGACCCAAAGCCCCTTAGCCCAAAGGCCAGAAGTTCAGGCTCCGGAGAGCCAAACACCCGTCCTTCCGGCGCCCGAGGCCCAGAACCCCTTGGCCGAATCCTCGCCCGAGGCCTTGGCCGGGGAGGGAGAGAGCCAAGATCAAGGGGGCCAGGTGGCCTCGGCCCCGTCCGGGGACATTACCAACCTGGACGTGGGGAAGATGGTCGAGGTTTTAAAGGCCCAGGAAGGACAGCCCATTGGGGTGGGGGATAGTTCATTCGTTTGGCATGACAACACTTTATATAAACGAAATCCCGACGGAAGTTTGGAACCAACCGGGAGCGTTCTAAGTCCCAACGACACCACCTTTGACGATGAAGGGCGATCTTGGCTCACCCAAAACGAAGATGGCAGCGTCTTGATAAACGTTTCTCTGAGGGTCTGGGCCACCATAAATTTCGCTTACAATTCCTCTGAGATAGAACCCGATTCTGAAGGAGTTTTAAGGACCTTTAGCCAAGCCCTAAACCGTCCATCGCTTTTAAACAAAAAGCTGGTTATTTCCGGTCATACGGATAGCACGGGTTCTGATTTGTTTAACATGGGTCTATCTCGAAGGAGAGCCGCCTCGGTTGGCCAGTGGTTGGTGGAAAACGGCCATCTAAGCCCGGATCGCTTGATTTTGGCTGGCTACGGGTCCAGTATGCCCGTCTCCGATAACCAGACCGAAGAAGGCCGGGCCTTAAACCGCCGAGTTGAATTTATCCTAATAAATTAACCTCCATAAAAATTTTTCTCACATTGACTTTCCGTCCGCGGCCCATGGCCCCGGGCGGTTTTTTTTGGCCGGGGCTCTGGTGAGAGACCAGGGTTTGGGAAAGGGGGCTGGCGGAAACTTTTTGGCCAGAGGCTGGGGCGAAGGTTTTTGGGGAGAGGTGGGGCGACTTTTTGGGGCTTTTGCTTGGGGGGCTGGGGAAAAAGGTCAATCGCGAGGGTGGTCATGGGAATGGAAGGGTGCATTTTTAAAAAATCTGTCAATTGAGAGTATTTGGCTGAGAGATGGAATTGTGTCAAATAAGAGGTCATGGAAGTTCCAAATCAGAGGATATGGGCCGGGTGAAGGCTCAAATTGAAGTATTGGGCCGAGGCCTAGGAAAAAAATGGTCGCGTCCATAGAAAATGGTAATTTGGGCCAATAGAGGAGGGTCTTTATTGCGATTAAATCGCCGTAAGGGGGTTTGGGTGAAATTTTTTTTTCAGGCTGGTAAAAAAAAATATAATTAGAATAAATAGAGTGTTATTGAATTTTTTGAAAAAATTTTTAAAATTCTCAAAAAAAGGGGCTTGACTTTCAAATGATAGGTGTTACCCTTTCAAATATGAGGTTGACGAATAGTCAATCGAACTGGCAGATGAAAGATTTGATTTTTCAAAAGACTTAACCGAGTCACAAAAGCTGTCATCTGAACGTCAGATAACTATCGCCTCTATATTACATCCCCTTGACGGAGGAATTTTTAAATGCCTAAACAACTAAGTCAAAACGCTGAGGACTATTTGGCCTTCCATGAACTTGACCTTCAGAACTCGTCCGACCTGGTCGGGACGAAAATCGTGGAAGCCTCGATCCCCAACGAGGCGGTCCGCAGAACCAGAAAAACCCTGGGCCTTAACCTGGACATGATGGCCATCCTGCTGGGCGTCAACTTGTCCACCATGATCCGCTACGAAAACATCAGTCTTCCTCCCTACCCCCAGGGACCCGTGGCCAGGAAGATGGGGCTCTTAATCAACTGGTTGGCCGACCCCAGGTCCAAGGGGGATATCCTAAATCTTCTCAACAAGAGCAATGGACTGGCCACCCTCTCGGGTCTTCTTCAAACCGAGAGCGTTTTAACCTTTATGCACCTTTCCAATTCAAAAGAACTTGGCGAAGGTGAAAACCTTACCGGCGACCCGGGCCAGGTGGTTGGCAATGCCTAATACCCAGATCGGTCGAGGGCGGCCTTGGGCGCGATTAGGCGATCCCATGTTTTCGGCCGACTTGGATACTTTTGTTCCTAAAAAAGCAAAAAAGATAGCCCCCAGATGGATGGCTAGACCAAGAATAGTGTCCGGAAAGCTAAGGATGGTAATTAGCTTTAGTCGTAACCCCTAACCGCTCGATTTTTTAAAAATCAAACTAGATAAAAGTTTTTAATCTTTGTTTTACAAAAATATCCGGTTTCGTCAGTCATCTAGTGACGTTAAGCCTTTTGAGTAAACCTTAACTCCCCCGGCCTAGTTAGCCGGTCAACATAATCGATTTTATTGGTTAATATCTGGAATATTTTTTACGAAAACCTTTAACTAACTCAATCTTTTTAGATTGGTAACGATATATAGAAAACCCCTTGAAGGAGCGATTAAGGATCTTGGAAAAAGTTTGTAAAAACTCGCCAGATCGCCGTCAAGGTCAAGGCCTTTAAATTCACCGTTTTTCAAGTTTGGCCCACGGGCGGCTTGGAGAAACCAAAACACTGTGCCTGAAAAAGGTTCACCAGATTGGTTTTTTAAACCCCCCAATTGGGATAGGCCAAATTTTGGCCAAAAATCAGCCGAATGGTTATTAGTCTGAGACTCGGGCCATCGACTCGGACCATGGCCTGCCCCGATTGCCAAATGGTTGGTTGACCATGGTATCAAAAGAGAGAATTTGGGTCGGTTGGACCTTCAAACTGACCCTTTCTCGGCCAAGTCATTCGTCAATCAACCGATCGGGCTGTCAATTGATGTGGCCAAAAATTTGAAATTGATGTATAATGAAACTTGAAATATAAACCGCAAGATTGTCGTTTAGCTTTTCCCAAAAATTTCCGACTAAACGACATTCGTTAACTTTTCCGTACGTTTAGTTATCTGGCCAGTTGGACCGGCTTTTGGACCAGAGTCCTTTTGGCCAATAGGTTTGGGAAGGCGATTTTTCCCAATCGCCTTTCCCAGGGCTTCAAATCGTTAAACTCGACTTTTTTTTCGTATTTTTTTTCGATTTGATTCTAACTTGACTTTTATTTACTTTTTTTAAGAAAAAAAATTTTTATTTTGAGGGCTATATTCGCCATGAAACAGTTATCAGAAGCAAACATTGATCATCAAAGTGAGGTATTGAGTGGAGGCGTTCCGGCTACCCAAAATATCGCCGTCACTTCCTTGGAAGTCAGGAAGGTAAGAAAGAGCTTGGCTCTGACGGTTGAAAATTTTGGCCTTCTTTTGGGAGTTAGTCCTTCTTCGATTTTCCGTTATGAAAATATTGGCGTTAACGCCTTTCATCAAGGCCCGGTAGCCAGAAAACTTTGTTTACTCTCCCTTTGGGTCGCGGCCGAGGGCAAGATCGCCGCCCTAAGAAACTTACTAAACGCCCCCAGGGGCCTGGCTATTTTGGCCGGCTTACTGGAGACGGGCAGCGTCCTAACTTCAAACTTACCCTTTGAGGCCTACGCCGGAGAACTTAAAAATTCCGACAACAAAGAAAGCAAATTTCCCTCCGTGGAATCGTTGACCCAGTCTATCTTGGAGGCCTTTCATCACCCCGATACCCCAATCGCTCAGCCCAAGATAGACCGCTCCAGTCCCGAGGAAATGGCTAGCCATATCGAGGCCGAGGCCAGGATCATGGAAGCCGAGGCCAGAAAACTCGAGGCCCAAGCCAGGAAACTCGAGGCCATGGCCAGGATAAAGTCCGTCGAGGACCTAGCCGCGATTTAGGTCGTGGGAGGCGACAGCCGGCCCGGTGGGTAACCATTCTTCTGGGGGGAAGAAGTTATCTAAGCCGGGCCGGTTTTTTTTTTCAAAAACAAAAAAAACCGGCCCCAGATTGGCCACCATTATGTTAACCCCCGCGTCCCCAATACCGGCTTGGCCTTCCCGCCTGCCCAGGCTTTGGCCCCAAGTTTCATACCGGCCTAGGGCCCCTGGCCACAGCGGGGTCCTGATTAAGCGAAAAAAAAATCGATGTCAGGCGGCCAAAAATAATTTCTCCCAAGGCCCCACCGCTAAAGTCGTGGTTTTTGGGACCTGCCCTTTAATCGGCCGTATTGGGCCCCAGGGCGCTTCGGACCCCTTACCCCACTTCTCCTCTCCAATTAAGATTTAAAGGCCGCCACGGCTCTATTTTGGCCGTTTACGGGCCTATTTTTGGTGGGGCTGAGGTTGGAAATCTTTGGATTTTGTTTTGGCCCCTCCGAATACCCGTCAAAGAACAAAAAAGGGCCGACCACCCTGGCCCAATTTGAAGCCAGCCCCTTAGCCCAGCCAAAAATCAGCCCCTCGGCTTAACCAATA
>JAITJP010000190.1 GCA_031278835.1 Deltaproteobacteria bacterium | reverse complement strand
AAACCCATCAATTACAAGGCTTTTATTAACTCGTCCATTGAACTGGTCGGCGAATTAAGCGATTCCGATTCGCCCATGATCTCGGGGGTCATGGCCCAAAAGAATTTGGAATTAATCATGACCATCACCCCAAAACGCCGCGGCCGCCTTCTTTACAAAACCATGTGGCTAGGCTGGCCCGGACCCCTGGGTCTTGGTTATTTTACTAAAAATATACCGATGTTTGGTATCCACACCGATTCGGTGCAATCGGTCAAAGGGCTGCACGAGGCCGCCCTGTCTTTCTTTTTAAGGGAAACCGAGCCTGGTTTAAAAAGGCAACCCTTCCGGGGCGAGGGTTCGGAATTTGACTCCCTGGTGGAATACTATCCAGGCATGGATAACCGTTTTATTGACTGGAAACGATCGGCCAGGCACCATAAACTTTTGGCCAAGGATTTTAGACAAGAAAGAAACCACCAAATCATCCTGGCCTTTGACACGGGCCGCTTAATGAGCGATCCGGTTTACGGCCTACCCAAACTCGACCATTACGTCAGGGCCGCTCTACTGATGGCCTGGGTGGGCTTACTAAGCGGCGACATGGTCGGGGCGGCCGATTTCGCCCTGACCTTTAAGGCTTTTTTAAAACCCGGTCGGGGGGCGGCCTTTTTTTCTCGATTGCAGGCTTTTACCTCGGGACTAAATTACTCGAGCCTGGAAACCAATTTCGCCGCCTCCTTGGCCGAATTACAAACCAAGGTGCCCCACCGTTCCCTGATAATCTTTTTTACCGAGTTTATTGACTTTATTAGCGCCGAGTTTATGGTTGAGGCCTTGGGCTTACTGGCCAAAAAACACTCGGTCATTTTTGTTTGCACGCCCGACCCCCTTTTGGGGGCTTTACGGGACAAACCTCCCTCCAGCATGCTCGATCTGGCCAGCTCGGTCATAGCCGATTCTTTCATTCGCGACCGGGCCATTGTCCTAGAAAGGGTGACCAGACTGGGCGTTCAGGCCATCGACGCGCCGCCCAAGGCCCTGTCCTCGGCCATCTTAAACAGATACCTAGCCATCAAACAAAGGGGTCTACTCTAACCACCATGAGCCAAGAGCAAAACCGGCCCCCTGGCCCGGGCCAGGGATATCTCCAGGCCCCTCAGGGCCAATGGCACCCCCCTCAGGGGCCTCAAAACTACCCTCAGGGACCATTTCCAGCCCCTCAGAGGCCGGGCCCTGGGCCTGGGCCTGGGCCGGGCCCGGTCATCGAAGAGACCTATCAGCCCGAATCGGAGATTCGCAGCGCCAGGTTTAGGCAAGGAAGGGAGGAGAGCTGGCGGCGGCTGGAAGGGCTGGTCACCAAGCTGGAAAAAAAAGGCCTGAACTCCTTGACCGGCCAGGAAGCCATTGATTTGCCCATGTTGTATCAGGCCGAGGTCTCCTCTTTGGCCGTGGCCCGAAGCACCATTTTGGATAGAAGTTTGGTGGGCTATTTGGAGGCCTTGTCGCTTAGGGCTTATTTGATGGTTTACGGGCCCAGGGCCTCGCTTTTGGAATTGGCCCTTAAATTTTTTAAAACCGGGCTACCCAGATCGGTCTGGGCCTTAAAATTTCCTATCCTCATTTCCTTTTTTATATTCTTTTCCTCCAGCCTGGCCGGTTACGTGGCCGTGCTTCTCGATCCGGCCAATTACGATTATTTCATGCCCGACAGCGTCACCCAGGGCCGCGACTTTAACACCTCCAGCGAAAAGTTGGCCAGTTATCTTTATGGCAACTGGGAGGGCCTACGACAGGCCTTGGTTCACTTTGCCAACTTTTTGTTTCGCCACAATACCCAAATCGCCATTCTCTGTTTTAGTTTGGGCTTTTTCTTAGGCATCCCCACGATTTTACTGTTAATTTCTAACGGCTTGGCCCTGGGGGCCATGGTGGCCCTCCATTTCGAAAAAGGCCTGGGCCTGGATTTTCTGGCCTGGGTCAGTATTCACGGGGTGACCGAACTCTCGGCCATTATCCTGGCCGGTGGGGCCGGACTTAGCCTGGCTGAAAAAATTCTAATTCCCGGTCCCGGGGGGCGGCTGGAAAACCTGGGTAAAGGCGGTAAAGAGGCGGCCACGGTCATGATCGGGGTGGTCTTGATGCTTTTGTGCGCCGGCATCCTGGAGGGCTGTTTTAGGCAGCTCATCGACAACACCGTGACCAGACTGATGGTGGCCTTGCTTTCGGCCCTTTTTTGGGGCTTGTATTTTTTGGAGGGCCGGTTTGTGCCCAAGGAAGAATGAGACTAATTAGGATCTGACTGGGGCTTTTTGGAGCTTGGCCGTCAAGGGCCCTCAAGGGGCCCCAGAGCCTTTCTAAGAATTAACGGCCTAAAGGCCCACGGCGTCCTTTCCAGGGCGGCCAGGGGCCTAATAGGGCCACTGACGGGCCGATTTGAGGCTGGGCAGAGCTTTTGCTTTGGGAATCTAAATGACCTATAAAGAACAAATAGTCAAAGAACGTTTGGCCATGGCCGGCCGGAGAATGATCGTAAGTCCCGAGGGCTTGGCTTTGTCCATGAATTTGGCTTCAGCCGGCTCCAGGCTCTCGGCCTTTTTACTGGACATCTCCTTTATTTATTTGTCCATAATCTTAATCTACACCATTTTTTCAAACTCGGGTTTTTCGAACGAGTCGGCCTATTCCCTGGCCAGTCTCTTCGCTTTTATAATTTTCAATGGTTACTTTATCTATTTTGAACTGGCCTGGAAGGGCCGGACCCCGGGCAAGGCTTTATGCGGCACCATGGTGGTTAACCGCCATGGCGGGGAACTGACCCCCACGGCCATAGTGGCCAGAAATCTAACCCGGCAACTGGAATTTTACATTCCTTTGTTTTTTCTGGTTTCCATACCCATGGGTCTGATAAATGGTAATTTATCGTGGATTTTCTTTGCCTGGATCTTAGTGGTGTCCTTTTTACCGGTTTTGACCAAAGACCGTCTGAGATTGGGCGATTACATCGGCGGCACCTTGGTCATTATGAAACCCCAACAAGTTTTGGCCGAGGATCTAAGTAAAGCCTCAGATAAAACCAGCCAAACCTTTAACTTCACCCCAGAGCAATTGGCCATCTACGGCTATTTGGAGCTTAGGATCTTGGAGGATTTTCTGCGCAGGGCCGATCAATTGCCCATGCCCAAAGGCACCAATTTAAACGGCCTTAACCTGGTGGCCCAAAAAATAAAAAATCGTCTGGGCTATAGCCAGCCCATCCCGGCCGGCTTGGAACGCCGCTTTCTGATTGATTTCTACACCGCCCAAAGGGCCGTTTTGGAAAGGGCCTTACTGTTTGGCCAACAAAAATGGAACCAATACCTAGGTTACATCTCCGTTTCGGCGGCGGCGGCCGGCCAGCTGCCCCCAGCCAAACTGGGTAACCCGGCCCGGGGCAAGGGGCCGGGTTACCGCTAAGTCGCCCCAAAAATCTTGGTACTAGGCCAAAAAATTTTTGGCCCGCGGGCCTTTAATCTTAAAGGCTAAAGACCCGTTTGGCTTGGCCGATCATCATGGTCTCGACCTCAAAGG
>JAITJP010000184.1 GCA_031278835.1 Deltaproteobacteria bacterium | reverse complement strand
TATTTCCAGGCCTTTTATCCAAAGCTCAAATCCCGAGTTCTAGTTTATCGGCTTATTGGTGGCTTTCAAAAGAATTTTTGAGTCAGCCAAATTAAAACTAGGTCGAGCCCAGGCAAATGGTTAAGACTGGCCCAGGTTCAAGAGGAGAGCTTTTTAGACCAGTGAGAGTAAAACAAAATCACCTCAAAAAAAATAAAAATTAAAAGCTCAAGAGATGATTCGCTCATTTTTTATTTCCTTACTATGCCAGGGTTTTTTAAGTTTGGCAAGCTAAAATTAAGCCATCAACTCGGCCTAGTTATTTAGGCCCCTAACCGGGTTAACCATGGTTTAGTACTTTAGTTGACCTGGCTTGAGTAAAATAACCTTGAGAGTTACGGTTTTTTTTTAAAACTGGCCGTTTTTTCAAACTTTTTTAGAGTAAAAAAAATACAATTACTTGAGAATTTACTCCAAAAAAACTGCCCTAGCCAGAGATTCTAAGTTATTTATCTTATATTTAGTCTACTCGCTGGGTTTTTTAAAGGCATATTATGGCCAACAATATTTTATATTTTAAGTTTTTTAGACTTAATTTACTTTTAATCTAGCCTAAGAATATCTAAAATAAAAAAGTCTGGGGCCGGGATTGGGCTTTTTTTCAACCTGGCCAGGAAATTTTAAAGCTACCAAAGCTGGGCTCCGGGGCCTTGGGGCGATTTTTAAGGTTTTTGGGGCAAAGGTTAGCCACGGGCGGCGCTTTGGGTTATAATCTGGGAAGTTTTTTTAATTAAGCCCAAAATCATTCCCCGGGTCAGGGGCCTAAGAGCCATGGGCCTGGGCTGAGATTGGGGCAAAGTGGGGAGTTAATGGCAAGTAGGCCCATGGGCGAGGCCAATCAAGGTTGGGAACCGGAGATTACCGTAATCGGGGGCGGCTTGGCCGGCTGTGAGGCGGCCATGAGGGCGGCGGCCAATGGGCTGCGGGTTAAACTTTATGAGATGAAACCGGGGGAATTTTCCCCAGCCCACGCCAGTCCTTATTTGGCCGAACTGGTTTGCTCAAATTCTTTTCGATCCAATGATGGGAAAAGCGCCGTGGGCTTACTGAAAAACGAAATGCGCCTATTGGGCTCAGTGGTCATGTGGGCGGCCGAAAAAACCAAGGTGCCGGCCGGCGGGGCCTTGGCCGTCAATAGGGAGGATTTTGGGCGTCTGGTCACCGAGGCCATCGAAAAGCATCCCTTGATTAGGCTGATTCGAGAAAAAGTCCAAAGGCCCTTTGACGACCATTGGGCTCAAAGGGGCCCGGTCATCGTGGCCACCGGGCCCTTGGCCGGAGTGGAAACGACCGGGCCTTTGGAAGAACTGACCGGCGGCAAAAATCTTAATTTTTACGACGCCCTGGCCCCGATCGTCACCAGGGATTCCCTGGACCTGGAAAAACTTTTCGCGGCCGATCGCTACCACCATGGGCCCGGCGGGGCCTATTTAAACTGCCCCTTAAACGAGGAAGAACTTACGGTTTTTATCGAGGCCCTTTTGGCGGCCGACCAGGTCAGAGCCAGGCCCTTTGAAAAAGAAAAGTATTTTGAGGGCTGTCTGCCCATCGAAGTCATGGCCTCCAGGGGCCTTAGAACCTTAACCTTTGGGCCCATGAAACCAGTGGGCTTAATCGATCCCAAAACCGGGAAACGGCCGGCCGCCGTGGTGCAATTAAGGCCAGAGAACTTAGCCGGGACCCATTACAATTTGGTGGGTTTTCAAACCAGGATGACCATTGGGGCCCAGGAAAAAGTCCTTCGCCTGATTCCGGCCCTTAGGCAAGCCAAGTTCGCTCGTTACGGGGCCATACACCGAAACTCATACGTAAACGCCCCCAAAGTTCTCGACGCCTTTCAAAGGCTTTTGGCCAAAAGGGATTTTTTCCTGGCCGGTCAAATTTCCGGGGTCGAGGGTTACCTGGAATCGGCCTCACAGGGCCTTTGGGCCGGCCAAAACGCCTCCAGGCTGGTAAAAAATTTGCCGCCCCTTTTGCCGCCCCGGGAAACGGCCCTGGGTTCCCTGTTGGCCAGGCTTGGTCCGGATGGTGGGCCAAACCGCCCCAGAGATTTTTGTCCCTCGAACGTGAATTTTGGTCTCTTCCCCGAGCCGGACCCCCAAGTCCCCAAAGGTCTTTGGCCCCAGGAACGCCTTAGGCGGGCCCAGGCGGCTTGGGCCCCCTTCTTGAAGGAAATCGCTTATGTCCACGCCAGATAGCCAGCCTAGAAAAAGCCAGCTTAGCCCAGAGAGCCCCAAAACTTTATTGGGTGGGGCTTTGGCCAAAAAACTGGCCCTAAGGCCCGCCCAGGGGCCCAAAGGGCTTAGCCTGGCCTACCCTAGCGGCCCGGTCCACCAAAGCTCTCTGTGGGGCTCTCAGGGGCCTTTGTGGGGCTTTTTTAGGCTCACCTGCTTTAGCCTGGTCTGGCTTTTTTTTCTGGTTGGCTGCGCCCGGCTGCCTTCAAAATTTTTACCAAGCCAGGTGGCCTTGGGAGAATTTACCGGACCTGGCAGTGAAGCCTTAATTAGTGAACTTTCTAGGTTGGCCCCCACGGCCGAGTCTGGGGGCCATGAGGCCAGGCTGGTCTTGTCGGGCGCCACTAACTTTAAATTTCAAACCCAACAGGTCCAAGAAAAAGTTACCATTTCCAACCGCTATGATTCGGCTTGGCCCAAGGGCCTGCCCGGCTGGGATCAGGTGCCCGAGAAAAAAGAACGCTACAATTCCAAGGAATATCCCTTAACCCTGACCCAAGCCAGTTTCTCGGTCGATTGGACCATCTCTGACCCCCGGAACCAAGTTCAAGTCTCATCGGGCTCGACCATGGTTGAAACCAAACAAAGCCACGGCGGCTATCTTGAAAAAATGGGCTTGGAACCCACCGATTCCCTTGACCGCGACCAGACCCTTAAATCCCTGGCCCAATCGCTGGCCGATCAGGTCATGTCTCTGATCGGCCCGGCCTATTCTTCCCAGAACCTGGCCTCCGGTAAAGACTCCCTTTCTAGGAAAGCCGCCTCCTTGGCCGCGGACGGGGATTGGGCCGGGGCCTCAAGCCTTTGGCTCGAAATCCTTGGTCTTAACCCCGAATACGGCCCGGCCCTTTTTAACCTGGGGCTCTACCACGAGCGCTTGGGTGACCTTGACAAGGCCTGGGCTTTTTATCGTCTGGCCTTCCTAAGCGTCCAGAGTCAAGCCTATCGCCTGGCCCTGACCAGAACGGCCGACGCCTTGGAAAACCTGGGCCGGCCGCCCAGGGCCGCCCCGCCCAGACCGTTTTAAAACGGCCCCGGCTGAGCTTGTTTACTAACCTTTGCCCCGAAGCGCCTAAAAATGGCCTCCAAAGAATTCGGGCTTTTGTTTTTTTAGATTCTAGGAGCTCCCTTAAATGGATGATTCTTTAGCTCAAGACCTCTCCAAAAAGCTTAACATTACCGTAAAACAGGTAAGATTTACCGCTCATTTACTCACCCGTTATAGTTCGATACCTTTTATCGCTCGTTACCGTAAGGAACATACCGGAGGTCTTGACGAAAATCAGATTATCGCCATTAGAGACAGCCTTAGAGTCTTTTCCGAGTTTAAAGAACGCCAAGAAAAAATCCTAAAGTCACTTTTACAACGAAAATTATTGACCGACAAATTAAAAGAAAAAATTAAAACGGCCGAGAGCCTGACCCAGCTCGATGACCTGTATCGACCCTTTAAACAAAAAAAACTCACCAGGGGCCGGCTGGCTAAAGAAAAGGGCTTGGGCCCGTTGGCCTTAAAACTCATGGAACAGTTACCGGGCGTCATCCCCAGCGTGGCCGCGGACTTGGCCATTGAATCCGGGGCCCAGGCCGAAAGTTACCAAGAAGCCCTGGCCTTGGCCAGAGACTTCTTGGCCGAAAAAGTCTACGAAAACATCACCGCCAGAGAATTACTTAGAAAACTCTATCAAGAGGAAGCCGGCCTTAGAATTAGGTCCAACGACCCCATAAAGGACAAAAAATATAAAAACAATCTCAATAAATTCATAAAAATTACCCAAATTCCACCTCATCGTTTTTTTATCTGGCGAAGGTATGCCAAAAAAGACAAAATCATAATGGAGATTACCCCCAAATTATCCAAAGCTCTGGACATCCTGCGAAAACTTTTCATCGTCAACTCATCGCTCTCGGCCCAAGAGGTGGACAAGGCCCTGGTGGACTCCTATACCCGCTTGATTTACCCCTCCTTGCAAAAGGAAATCTTGCTTGAGCTCAAAAAGCGCGCCGACGCCCAAGCCATCCCCTTTTTCGCCCAAAACTTCCGCGATCTGCTCATGACCCCGCCCGTTAGAGGTAAAGTCGTCCTAGGCGTCAAACCTTATCCAAAAGGCGGTTTTGCCATGGCCGCCCTTTCTCCCACCGGAGAACACCTAGGCGACATCATGGCCTTCCCCCAAACCGTGGACAACCCAGTCTACTATCAATACAAATACGGCCAAAAAATAAACTCCGTTGACTTGCCTGAGAGCCAAGACGAAATTACCAGTCTGGCCGGGTCTTTATGGGAAAGCGTCGTGGGCCCAAAGAAAAAGGCCCCAGGCCTGACCGAAAACTCAGTCGATCAGCCGGAGCGACTCGATGGCTTTTGGCAAACCGCCGTGAGTTTAGTGGAAAAAGTCGAAGGCCAAAGGGAAAACCTCCAAGACCAGGAGGAGAACTTCGATGACTGGCCTGAGGAAAACCTCCAAGACCCGGAGGAGAACTTCGATTACTGGCCTGAGGAAAACCTCCAAGACCCGGAGGAGAACTTCGATGACTGGCCTGAGGAAAACCTCCAAGACCAGGAGGAGAACTTAGCTGACTGGCCTGAAGAAAACCTCCAAGACCAGGAGGAGAACTTTGATGACTGGCCTGAAGAAAAGGCCCAAGACCCGGCCGAAAATTTAGATGACTGGTCTGAAGAACAAGCCTTTGGCCTGGGTGAAAAATCCGATGATTTAGAGGATTACTTTGAAGACCAAGACCAAGAGGCCCAAGAGCAGAGTGAAAACCCAGAGGACTTTTCTGGGGAAAAGGCCGCGGGCCAAGGCAATAATTTCATAGACCAGCCGAAAAAACCTAAGGACCATGTTTACGCGGCCGCAGCCTCATGGGAGTATGTCGATGACCCGGATAGTAACGACCAAGGGGACCAGGCTTATTATCGAAAAATTAAAAAAACCACCATATCAAAAAAAACCAGATATAAAAAACCCAGATTAAAAAGCACGGCCGCGGCCAAAAAAGCCGTTTTGGATATCATTAATCGATTTAAGATCGATTTGGTGGTCGTTGGTAACGGTGTTGGCGGTCGGCAGACTTTTAATTTCATCAAATCGTTGGACGGACTACCAGAAAACCTCCAGATGGTCATGATCGATGAGAGCGGGACCACGCGTTATTCGGCCTCGCCCAAGGCCAAAGCGGAGTATCCCTCTCTGAGCCGCGGTACCCTCGTGGCCATCTCCCTTGGCCGAAGGCTGATCGACCCCATGGCCGAGCTGGTCAAGATGAACCCCAAAGCCCTAGGCATAGGTCAATTCCAACACGACGTGGATAAAGTGGCTTTGAAAAGGAGCTTGGACGACACCGTGGCCAGTTGCGTCAATCGCGTGGGCGTTGAATTAAACACGGCCTCGGAAAAACTCCTTAGTTACGTGGCCGGCTTGGGGGAAAACGGGCCAAAGCCATAGTCGAGTATCGTAAAGCTCTGGGGTCCTTTAAAACCCGGCGTGATCTTTTACGCGTACCCAACATCAGAGGTACGGCCTATAATCAATGCGCGCCCTTTTTACGAATATCGGACAGCCCCGATCCCTTTGATCAAAGCGCCATCCACCCGGAATCCTACCAGGTGGTTCAAAAAATGGCTGAGGATCTTGGCGTTGAGGTCAAGAATCTTTTTTCTAACCCCGCCCTGGTGAAAAAAATACCGGCCAAAAAATACGTGAACAAAGAGGTGGGTCTGCCCACGGTCCTGGACATCCTGGCCGAACTTGAAAAGCCCGGCCAAGATCCCAGAGAAGCGGCCAGCTTCATCGAGTTTACCAAAGGGATAAATTACATTACCGATCTTCTCGTTGGCCAAAAGTTAACCGGCCTGGTCAAAAACATCACCGCCTTTGGGGCTTTTGTCGATGTCGGGGTTGACCAAAGTGGCTTTGTTCACAAAAGTCAAATAACCACCCAATACGTTTACGACCTTAACGCCTTTATAAAAATAGGCCAAAAAATCACCTGCTGGGTGGATAAAATCGACCATAGGCGCAAGCGGCTTTATTTAACCATGATCGACCCCAGCCAAGAAGTCAAAGGCAAAAAAATAAGCCCGCCAAATAGTCCCAAGGCCAAGCTTAAGAAAAGCCCAATTGGCCCGAAATTAATCAAGCTTTGAGTAGCCCCCACTGGCCTTTTTAGGGCCACGGGGCTAAAAAACAATCTGGCATTGGCCATTAGGGGAGAAAAAAATGGCTCCCTTCTAAAATTTAGGGGTCAACCATGAATAAAATTTCTTATATTTTGTTAATTTGTATTTTAAGTTTGGCTTTAAATTGTTTTAGCCAACAACTCAAAGCCCGAGATAATGATGATCTTTCAGATTTTATCGCCATCGCCAGTATTGATGGAAAATCTTACGGCTTACTCAATAGTGAAGAAGAATGGATCATCAAACCTTCGTTTCAGTTTTTAAAATTTATACCTTCAGATAATAATGGTGTTTTTATCGCGGCAGTGCTTGATGATAAATATGGAGTTCTCGATATTAAAAATAACTTTTCTTCGTTAATTTGGAAACTCATGAGCCCTTCGAATTTAGAGTCATCCGATGATATTAAATGGGCCATAGCCCCAGAGTTTTACAAATTTCGGTTCCATTTTCGTGAAGAACTGATCGGAGCCAGAATAGATGACAAATGGGGTTTTATTGATAAAAAGGGAGCCTGGGTCATACCTCCGGAGTTTAATAACCTTTGGTCATTTTCGGAGGGCCTGGCCCTAGTAAAAAAGGGCAACAAATGGGGATTTATCGACAAAAAGGGAGCCTGGGTCATAGCCCCGGAGTTAGATAGCGCTAGGGACTTTTCGGAGGGTCTAGCCGGAGCGAGAATAGGTGGTAGAGGGGGATTTATCGACAAAAAGGGAGACTGGGTCATTGCTCCGAACTTTGATGACATTGGGGACTTTTCGGAGGGCCTGGCCCTAGCAAAAAAGGGCAACAAATGGGGATTTATCGACAAAAAGGGAGACTGGGTCATTGCTCCGAACTTTGACCAGGATTTTTACACGACTAGGTTTTCGGAGGGCCTGGCCCGAGTAAAAAAGGGCGACAAATGGGGTTTTATTGACAAAAAGGGAGCCTGGGTCATAGCCGCGCGGTTTGATGACCTTGAGTCTTTTTCGGAGGGTCTGGCCGTAGCGAGGATAGGTGATAGTGATAGAACGGGATTTATCGATAAGAAAGGAGACTGGGTCATGGCCCCGAACTTTATCACGCTTCATTCTTTTTCAGAGGGTCTGGCCCTAGCTAATAAAGATTACAACTGGGGAATTATCGATATGAAAGGTAACTGGGTAATACAACCAAGCTATGATGACCTAAGTTTTACTAGAAAAAATATAGAATAACCGATTTATTACTAGTATGAGCGTAATA
>JAITJP010000182.1 GCA_031278835.1 Deltaproteobacteria bacterium | reverse complement strand
GCCCCAAGGCCCTTAACCGAGACGGGCGCTTTTTGAAGCGCAAATATCTCGACAAAACAAAGGACTTTTTCGATCGCTACGGCGTATCGACCATTATTTTGGCCAGGTTTGTCCCGATCGTTAGGACCTTCGCCCCCTTCGTGGCCGGGGTGGGCCACATGGTTTACCCCCGTTTCATGTTTTATAACCTGATCGGCGGGCTGGCCTGGAGCGCCATTTTTATCACGGCCGGTTACTTTTTCGGCAGTCTGCCCCTGGTCAAAGATAACTTTACTTTGGTCATTTTGGCCATAGTTTTTATCTCGGTTCTGCCCATGGTCGTGGAATACTTTAAGCAGGTTCGGCGAAAGAGCCGTGAAGTCGCCCCGCCCGAAGGAAACTAAAAAATTTCCGGCCCTGGTTTTTTTCGGCCCCAAAAAAATAAAAATTTTCGGCCCTGGTTTTTTTTTCACCCCAAAGGTTTTAGCCTCAAGTTTTTTTTCGCCCCCAAAAAATCTTGATTGGCTAAGATTTTTGGCCACCGTCGCCCAGGTCACGGTGGTGGCCTTAATTTCCCATATGACCTTTTAAATTTGGATATCTTCAAAATGGACTACAAAGACACTTTAAACCTTCCCAAAACCGATTTTCCCATGAAAGCCGGCTTGCCCGCGCTGGAACCCAAGATTTTGAAAAAATGGTCGGAACTCGACTTGTACCATAGGATCTTGGAGCGCGGCCAAGGCCGCCCGGTCTGGGTCCTTCATGACGGCCCGCCTTACGCCAACGGGCGAATTCACGTGGGTACGGCCCTAAACAAGGTTTTAAAGGACATAATCGTAAAATCAAAGACCATGCTGGGCTTCCATTCTCCCTACGTGCCGGGCTGGGATTGTCACGGTCTGCCCATCGAACATCAAGTCGATAAACTTTTGGGGCCTAAAAAAAACCAGATGAGCAAAGCCGACGTCAGGCGGCAGTGCCGGGAGTACGCCCAAAAATTCATTGACATCCAGTCCCAGGACTTTCAGCGTCTGGGCATTTTGGGCGAGTGGGCCGACCCCTATCTGACCATGAATTACGAATTCGAAGCCATCATCAGCCGAGAGTTGGGCAAAATGATTTTGGACGGCCGGCTTTACCATAGCCAAAAGCCGGTCCTCTGGTGCGGGAGCTGCCAAACCGCCTTGGCCGAGGCCGAGGTCGATTACGAAAACCACCTCTCCGACAGCATTTTCGTGGCCTTTAAACTTATCTCGGACCCGGCCCCGCTGATGGCCGAACTTTCTGGCCAGGAGGTCGAGCTGGTCATCTGGACCACCACGCCTTGGACCATTCCGGCCAACATGGGCGTGGCTTACAACCCGGCTTTTACCTACGGGGCTTACCGCTTTGGCAAAAGGGTTTTGGTGGTGGCCAGGAGCTTGGCCCCAAGTCTTTGGCCGCGCTTTGCTTTGGGCCAGCCCGAGGATCTAGGCAACCTCAATACCGAGGCCATGTCGGGGCTGGTTTGTCGTCATCCCCTCTATGAGCGCGAATCGAAAATCATCCCGGCCCAGTATGTCACCGACGATCAAGGCACCGGTCTGGTCCACACGGCCCCGGGTCACGGTCGGGAAGACTTTGAGACCGGCCAGGCCTTTAACCTTGCGACCTTTTCTCCCTTAGACGATCAGGCCCGTTTTACCGATGAGGTGCCGGAACTGGCCGGAGTAAAGGTCTTGGAGGCCAACCCCAAAGTCATCGAGTTATTGAAGGAAAAAGGCGCCCTGCTTGGCTCAGAACAGCTAAGCCACCAGTATCCCCACTGCTGGCGTTGCAAAAAACCGGTGGTGTTTCGCTCGACTCCCCAATGGTTCGTCTCCATGGCCAAAGGCGATCTTAGGCAAGAAGCTTTAAAACATATCGATCAAGTGGACTGGATCCCCAAGTGGGGCCGGGAGCGTATTTACGGCATGATCGAAAACCGGCCCGACTGGTGCGTGAGCCGTCAAAGGTCCTGGGGCGTCCCCATAACCTTGTTTTTCTGTAATTCATGCGGGAAATGGCACTATTCCGAGGCCATTGGGGAAAAACTCTTTTCCTTAATTAAGGAAAAGGGGGCCGACCTTTGGTTTGAGCTCCCGGAAAAAGAACTACTGCCCCCGGGAGAAAAATGCCCGCACTGCGGCTCCGAGGAGTTTACCAAAGAAACCGACATTCTGGACGTTTGGTTTGATTCGGGCTGCTCCTTTACGGCTTGCTGTGAATTGAGGGATTATCTGCCCGATCGTCCCAACATGTATCTAGAGGGCTCGGATCAACATAGGGGTTGGTTCCATTCGTCTTTGCTGGTTTCCGTGGCCAACCGGGGCCGGGCCCCTTACCTGGAGGTTCTGACCCACGGTTACGTCGTGGACGGCGACGGCAAAAAAATGAGTAAACACCTGGGTAACACCGTGGCTCCCGATGACATCATCAACAAGTACGGGGCCGACATCCTAAGGCTTTGGGTTTCGGCCGAAAACTACCAAGACGACATCAGGATCTCCAATCAGATCCTGGACATGTTGGCCAAGGCTTATTTTAATTTCAGAAACACGGCCAGGTTCATACTGGGCAACCTCTACGATTTTGACCCAAAAGTTGACGCCCTGGGCCCAGAAAAAATGGATAAACTTGATAAATACGTCTTGCACCAGCTAAACGTCTTAATCGACAAAGTCAAGACGGCTTACGCCAACTACGAGTTTTTCGCCATCTACCAAACCGTCAATAAATTCGTGGTCTTTTTGTCTTCCTTTTACCATGACGTCATAAAAGATCGGCTCTACACCTTCAAGGCCAAAAGCGAAGAACGGCGGGCCACCCAGACGGTCATGAGAGAGGTTCTAAGCGCCCTAACCAGGCTCATGGCCCCGATACTTTCCTTTACCACCGAAGAGATCTGGTCAAGGCTGGAGCCAGACCAGAGCGTTTTTCTGACCGATTTCCCCGATAGCGACCCCAGCCTAATCAAGCCCGAGGAGGCGGCCGAGTTTGAGAAGTTTTTAGACCTGCGGACGGTCATTTACAAGGCCCTAGAGGAGGCCCGCCAAACCAAGACCATCGGTGGCAGCCTTGAGGCCGATCTGGAGATCATCGCTTCCGGCCCGGACTACCAGACCCTGAGCGCCTATGACAATCTGGCCGAACTTTTTATCGTCAGCCAGGTCAGTCTGCGAAAAGGCGCCGATGATGAGCCCATGAAAGTCTTGGTTAAAGCCAGCCTCAATGGCAAATGCCCGCGCTGCTGGATCCGCCACCCCGAGGTCAAAGACGACGGGGTCTGCCCCAAATGCCAAAAGGCTTTAGCCTAAGGGCCAAGTCTTTTTAACCATTAAAAAAGGGCGCCATATTTCCGGCTCTCCAAAAAAGCCTTAATCCATAAGCCAAAACCCCTGGCCCCAATTAAAGGAGTCTAAGCAAAAAGTGTCTTCCTACCTCGTCCTGGCCCGCAAGTATCGACCAAAAACCTTTGGCGACCTTATCGGTCAATCCCAAGTCAGCGTTACTTTGACCAGGGCCATGGAGGTGGGCAGACTGGCCCACGCTTACCTTTTTACCGGGCCCAGGGGGGTGGGCAAGACCACGGCGGCCAGACTTTTGTCCATGGCCTTAAGCTGCACGGCCGATCCGCCCAGGCCTTGTGGAGTCTGCCCTTCTTGCCTGGAGATTCAAAACGGCCAGTCGGTGGACGTCATCGAGGTTGACGGGGCTTCCAACCGCGGCATTAACGAGATCAGGAGCCTAAGGGAGTCGGTTCAATATTTGCCGGTTAAAAACCCCAAGAAGGTCTACATCATTGACGAGGTGCACGCCCTAACCAATGACGCCTTTAACGCCCTTTTGAAGACCCTGGAAGAACCCCCCAGTCACGTGGTCTTTATTTTCGCCACCACCGAGGCCCAAAAACTCCCGGCCACCATCCTTTCGCGCTGTCAAAGGTATGATTTTAGGCGCATAAAAGTTGACGACATTGTTTCCCGCCTAACCGACGTGGCCAAAAGCGAAAACATCCTGGCCGACAAAGACGCCCTGACCATTATCGCCCGCCAGTCCGAGGGCGGTCTTAGGGACGCCCTGGGCCTAATGGATCAGGTCATCGCCTCGGCCGGGGAAATCACCCTAACGGCCGTGGACGGGGCCCTGGGCCTAATTAACCGCGACTTAATCCTCCGCACGGTTGTCTCGGCCATTAAGGGCGATTTGAAGGACGCCTTGGCCGTTTTGGAAGAAGCCTACAACCTGGGCTATGAGTTTAAAGAACTGGGCCTGCGTTCCCTGGAATTAATCCGCACCTTAACCCTTTTCAAGGCGGCCCCCTCGGCCAGGGACTGCCTCGATCTTACCGACGACGAGCTCACCAGATACAAAGACCTTACCCGCGACCTGACCCTCCCGACCCTGCACCGTCACCTGGAGAGCTGGTTAAAATTTCAAGGCGATCTGGCCCGCCACCCCCAGCCCCGCTGGCTCATGGAATCGCACCTAATCCGCCTTTGCCAAATGGCTCCCCTGGCCGAGCTTGGCCCCCTGACCGCCCGTCTCCTGGAATTCCTCGAGTCCGGCGGGGCCGCCCCGGCCAGCGCCCCCGGTCCGCCAGGGCGCTCCCAGGACAGGCCCATAGCCCAAAGCGCCGCCCTGGCCCAAAGCTCCGCCCTGGCTCAAAGCTCCGCCTTAGCCCAACCCTTGGCCCCAACGCCCCCGCCCCAAGCCCCCTTGGCCCCAAAGCCCCAGCCGGTCAGCCCAATGGCTGATCCGCCCCAGCCCCAAGCCGCGGCCTTACAATCGTCCAAGCCCGTGGCCACAATTGACCAACCGGCGGAAGCGGCCGCCGAGGCCTTGGAAACTTCACAGCCCGAGCCATCAATCGAAAAACTGGCGGAAACGGCCGCCGAAGCCTTGGAAAC